>JBIIHV010000239.1:0-2572 GCA_044235415.1 Ilumatobacteraceae bacterium
TCAGGCTCCGCACGGTCAATCCCTCGGTGATGTGCGCGTCGTCGAGCACCGCGAGGGCCATCGGCCAGCCACCCCTCATCAGCGCCGAGGCGTAGGTGGTGCGCCCGATCATGGTGTCGCAGGGGTATCGCGCTTCCGGGTGCCGGCTACGCCTGTACCGGCCGTGCCGGCAGGAACCGCAGCGCTGCGATCGACCCGACCAGCGCCACGCCCGACACGACGAGGCACGCCGTGCCGAATCCACGCATGAACGAGTCGCTCACCGCTTGCAGCATCGGCGCCACGGCGTCCGCCGGTGCCTGCTGCGTCACCGCGTAGGCCGCGCCGACCGAATTGCTCGCCACCTTGACGACCTCCGGTGGGAGTGCCTGCGAGAGGCCGGGAATCTCGCCGAACCGCTCGGTGAGGCGCGGCCCATAGAGGCTGACGAACACCGATCCGGTGACGGCGACACCGAGCGTGCCTCCGACCTCGCGCGAAAGGTCGTTCACGGCCGATCCGACCCCGGCCTTGTCGAGGGGGAGCGTGCCCATGACGGCGTCGGTGCTGGGCGAGGTCACGAGCGACAGACCCATCGCCATGATCACCATCGACGCCATGATCGGCCCGAAGTAGGCGGCATCTGCCTCGATCGTGCCCACGATGAAGAAGCCCGTCGACATCAGGAACAACCCGAGCGCCACGATCCGCTTCGTGCCCCACCGGAGCGCTGCGCGCGCCGCGATGGGTGCGGTGACGCCGGCCCCGATCGCAAACGGCAGCGTGCGGACGCCGGACTCGAGCGGGTCGTACCCGCGGACGAACTGGAAGTACTGCGTGACGAGGAACGTGAAACCGAACAGGCTGAAGAAGGCGATGCCGATGGAGCCGGTGGCCACGCTGAACCTGGCGTTGCGGAAGAACCTGACGTCCAGCAAGGGGTGCTCGCGCCGTGACTCCCACCTGACGAACGCGGCGAGGACCACAACCGACAGTGCGAACCCGAGGTTCGACCGCAGGCTGCCCCAACCCCAGTGCGGGGACTCGATGACCGTGAACACCAGCGCGGCGATGCCGACGAACGACAGCACCAGTCCGACAGAGTCGATCCTCCCCGTTTCGGCCGCCTTCGACTCGGGGACGAGGACTGCGCCTGCGACGAGCGCCACGGCGACGATCGGGAGGTTGATGAGGAACACCGACCCCCACCAGAAGTGCTCGAGCAGGAACCCGCCGGCGATCGGTCCGAAGGCCACCGCCATGCCCGACACCGCCGACCAGATGCCGATCGCCTTTGCACGCTCGATGGGATCGGTGAAGAGATTGGTGATGATCGCGAGCGTGGCGGGGAAGACGAGAGCGGCCCCGACGCCCATTGCGCCGCGCCAGAAGATCAGCTGACCGCTGGTCGAGGCGAAGGCGGCCGCGCCACTGCACGCGGCGAAGAGCAACAGGCCGATCTGCATCGTCCGCTTGCGCCCGAGTCTGTCGCCGATGCCGCCGCCTGCGAGCAGCAGGCAGGCGAAGACCAAGGCATATGCATCGACGATCCACTGCAGCGCGGAGGTGCCGGCATCGAGTTCGCGCGCGAGGGTCGGGAGCGCGACGTTGATGATGAGGTTGTCGACGACGACCATGAAGACGCTCGCGCTGAGAACGAGCAGCACCCACCAACGACGGGCGTAGGCGGTGGAATGGACGGTGGAGCTTTCGGACACGGAGACCTCCTGGTGGATAGACAGTGTCTACTTCACGTGCCGGACACTGTCAAGTACCGGCCGCCCTATGATCCATCAGGTGGATACCCGTCGCGCCGTGCTCGATGCGGCGGTCGCCATGGTCGCCGACGGCGGACCGGACAGCGTGTCCATGCGGGAGGTGGCCAGGAGGGCTGGCGTGAGCCACCAGGCCCCGTACCACCACTTCACCGATCGGTCGGGCATTTTCGCTGCCATCGCGGCGGAGGGGTTTGGCCTGCTCGGTCAGCGCTTCGAGGAGGCGCTCACGGCCGACGACCGTCCGGCGCGCCGTTGCTTCGAGGCGTACCTGCGCACGGCGCTCGAGTACCCCGGCCATTTCCGGATCATGTTCCGCGCCGATCTGTGCGGCGTCGCGACGCACGACGTCGCACGGAACGCTGCGGACGCCGCCTATGGACGGCTGCAGGAGCTCGTCGAGCGGACCATCGGAGCGACGGCCGATCGGCGCACGGCTGCCGCCTGGTCGTCGCTGATGTGGTCGTCGGCGCACGGCTTTGCGACGCTGCTGCTCGACGGGCCGCTGGCTCTGAAGATCGATCCCGCGGTGCCGCTCAACGCCCACATCGGCGACGTGGTCGAGCTGATGTCGGAGATGGTCGAGCGGCAGGCCGCGGCAATGGGCCTCGGCGCAGGGCGCTGACGAGCCCTACGCTCGTCCCGAGCAAGGAGGATCCCATGTCGCGAGTGCAGTTGGCCCTGAACGTCGGCGATCTCGACGCCGCCATCGACCACTACACGCGGATGTTCGGCGTCGGACCGGCCAAGGTCCGCGATGGCTACGCCAACTTCGTGGTGGCCGACCCACCCTTGAAGCTGGTGCTCATCGCCGGGTC
>JBIIHV010000240.1:0-2566 GCA_044235415.1 Ilumatobacteraceae bacterium
CCCCGGCAGGTGCGCCGCGACGACGCCACCGAGCAGGATGCCACCGAGCCCCGGCGCGGGCTCCACGGGCAGGTCCACGTCGCCGAGGGCGAGTCTCCGCGTCGGCGTGTACGGGCGCGAGTGCCAGACCACCAGGCTGGCGAGGACCGTCCCGCCGTCATCCGAGTGCATGGACACGGTGTCTAACCGGTGGACCGCCCCTCCGCAGAGCGGAGCCTGCTAGTCCTCCTCGACGATCTCCACGTCGCGTCCGTCGATGGTGCGCAGGCACGACTCGACGACGTCCTCGTGGGCCTCCTGGACGACCATGACGTCGCCCTCCCACCGGTAGCCGATGTCGAGGGTGTCGAGCATCTCGGTCAGCCGCGAACGGTCCGGATCGGACAGGTCCTCGAGGTCGTACTCGGTCAGTCCCGATGCACCCTCACCGTCGTCGTCGCCATCCTCGTCGTCGAATGAGTCCTCGAGCTCGTCGAGCACGGCATCGGCGCGCGATTCGTCGTCGGCCGACACGAGCAATTCGTTCCCGTCCCACGCGTGCGCGATCTCCGCCTCTGCGAACGCCTCGGTCGCGTCGGCGCGCTCATCGACGCTCCACTCGGACAGGTCGTACCGCACCGTGTCCGCGTCGGGATCCCTCGGATTCCATTCCCCCACGTCCGGCACGCTACATCGTTTCTGGCGCTGCGCTACCAGCCACTAGGTTTCACGGCGATGCCATCCCGCGAGCGACCCGACCGCAACCTCGCCATGGAGCTCGTCCGTGTGACCGAGTCGGCCGCCCTGTCGGCCGCCCGGTGGGTCGGGCGCGGCGACAAGAACAAGGCCGATGGCGCCGCGGTCGACGCGATGCGCAACGTGCTGGACACCGTCAACATGGACGGCGTCGTCGTCATCGGCGAAGGCGAGAAGGACGAGGCGCCGATGCTCTACAACGGCGAGCGGGTCGGCAACGGCTCGGCGCCGGTCACCGACGTCGCCGTGGACCCGATCGACGGCACCACGCTCACCGCGATGGGTCGCGGCAACGCCCTGTCGGTGATCGCGGTCGCGGAGCGCGGGGCCATGTTCAACCCCGGCCCCTGCACCTACATGGAGAAGATCGCGACCGGCGCCGAGGCGGCATCGGCGATCGACCTCGACGCCTCCCCCACCCGCAACGTGAAGGAGGTCGCCCGCGCGATGCGCAAGCTCGTCAGCGAGGTGACCGTCATCATCCTCGAGCGGGACCGCCACAACGAACTCATCGCCGAGGTGCGCTCGACCGGGGCGCGCATCCGCCTCATCAGTGACGGCGACATCTTCGCGGCCATTGCCGCCGCCTCGCCCGACGTGGGCGTCGACCTGCTGATGGGCATCGGGGGCACGCCGGAGGGGGTCGTCGCCGCCGCCGCGCTCAAGTCGCTCGGCGGGCAGATCCTCGGCCGCCTGCACCCGCGCAACGACGCGGAGCGGACCGCCGCCCAGGCCCAGGGCTACGACCTCACCCGCGTCCTCTCCATCGACGACCTCGTCCGCGGCAACGACGCCTTCTTCGCCGCGACCGGCGTCACCGACGGTGAGCTGCTCCGCGGCATCCGCTACGACTCGTACGGCGCCCGCTCGCACAGCCTCGTCATGCGCTCGCGGTCCGGCACGATCCGCTACATCGACACCCACCACCGGCACGACCGGATCTCGGCGTACTTCACCGACGAAACCGAGTGACGCAACGCGTCAGCGACGCGAGATCGTGCGCGACAGCCGGCGGGTGACCCACCGGGGCAGCGCCCCGGACACCGCGACGAGCACCTTGTAGAGCGCACCGGGGATGACGAGTGTCCGGCCACGGGCGGCTCCCTCGAGCCCGGCACGGGCGACGAGACCCACGGACGTCCATGCGAACGACGGGAAGCGCGACTCGAAGCCCGAGGTGTTCGAAATCGACTGGAACTCGGTGCGCGTGAGGCCCGGGCAGAGCGCAGTCACGACGACGCCCGTCCCCCGCACCTCCTCGTGCAGTGCCTCGGACAGGCTGGTGACGTACGCCTTCGTCGCCGAATAGACCGCCAGCCCGGGATTCGCCTGGAAGCTGGCGACGCTCGACACGTTGAGCAGCCACCCCCTCCCCCTCGGGACCATCGCGTTGATCGCGGCGTGCCCGATGACCGTGAGCGCCAACACGTTCAGCCGGATCTCGTCCGCCAACCGGTCGGGGTCGGCCCGGTGCATCGGGCCCGACGTACCGAATCCTGCGTTGTTGACGACGAGGTCGACCGGCCGCTTCGCCCCATCGCGGATCCGTGCGACCACCGCCTCGACGCCGTGCGGGGTGAGCAGGTCGGCGACGAGCACCTCGACGTCCGGATAGGTCGCGGCGAGTCGCTCCAGGCGGTCGGCGCGACGCGCGACGACCACCATCGGCACGCCCGCACGCCCGAGGACGTTCGCCATCTCCTCGCCGATGCCGCTGGACGCGCCCGTGACGAGCGCGGCGCCGAACGGCAGCGGACGCGGCACGACTAGTGCGCGGCGGGGTCGAGGCCGCCGACGGCGGCGAGCCTCGCGTGTGCGCGACGCAGCGCCG
>JBIIHV010000058.1:0-8608 GCA_044235415.1 Ilumatobacteraceae bacterium
GGTCGGCCGCGTCTTCGAATCGCGCATCTTCCCCGTCCTCACGCCGCTCGCCGTCGATCCCGCACACCCGTTTCCGTACATCTCGAACCTCGCACTCAACCTCGCTGTCCTCGTGCGCGACCCCACGACCGACGGGCGCCGGTTCGCGCGCGTGAAGATGCCGGCGAACTTCGCCCGCGTCATCCCCACCGGCGCGGCGGACCGCTTCGTCCTCCTCGAGGAGGCGGTGCGGGCCCACCTGCCCCGGCTGTTTCCGGGGATGGAGATCGAGGGCAGCCACGTCTTCCGCGTCACCCGCAACGCGGACCTGTCGCTCGACGACGAGGACGCCGAGGACCTGTTGGCGGCGGTCGAACTCGAGCTGCGCCGCCGCCGCTTCGGCCGCGCCGTGCGGCTCGAGGTGCAGGACGACGTCCCCGACGACGTGCTCCGGCTGCTGCTCGACGAGCTCGAGCTGTCGCACGACGACGTCGTCCGTCACCGCGCGTTCCTCGACTTCACCGCGCTCAACCAGCTCGCGGTCCTCGATCGGCCGATGCACAGGCACCGGCCCTGGCCCCCCGTTACCGCGGGACGGCTCGTCGCCGCCGCCGAGAACGGGCGCTCGATGTTCGACGTGATCAGGGAGAGGCAACTGCTGGTCCACCACCCGTACGAGTCGTTCGCGTCGTCGACCGAGGCGTTCGTCGCGCAGGCCGCCGCCGATCCGCACGTGCAGTCGATCAAGGCGACGCTGTACCGGACGTCGGGCGACTCGTCGATCGCGCGCCAGCTGATCGCCGCCGCCGAGTCCGGCAAGCAGGTCGCCGCCGTGCTCGAGCTGAAGGCGCGCTTCGACGAGGCGAGGAACGTCTCGTGGGCGAAGGAACTCGAGCTTGCCGGCGTGCACGTGACGTACGGGCTCGTGGGCCTGAAGACCCACGCGAAGTGCATCCTCGTCGTGCGCAGCGAGGCCGACGGCCTGCGCCGGTACGTGCACCTCGGGACGGGCAACTACAACGCGGTCACGGCACGCTCATACGAGGACCTCGGTTACTTCACCTGCGAGGACGACGTGGGGGCCGATGCCACCGAGTTGTTCAACTCGCTCACCGGCTACGCCCGCCGCCCCGACTACCGGACGCTGATCGCGGCGCCGCAGCGGCTGCGGCGGCGCATCGTGGAGCTCATCGACGGCGAGGCGGCGCGCGGCTCCGAAGGGTCGGTGACGATCAAGTTGAACTCGATCTCGGACCCCGAGGTCGTCGAGGCGCTCTACCGTGCGGCGGCGGCCGGGGCATCCGTCGACCTCGTGGTGCGGGGAATCTGCTGCCTGCGCGCGGGCGTGCCGGGCCTCTCCGAGGGCGTCAAGGTGCGCTCGATCCTCGGCCGCTACCTCGAGCACTCGCGGATCTACCGGTTCGGCCACGGCCTCGACGGGGAGCCGTTGCACCTCATCGGGTCCGCCGACCTGATGGGGCGGAACCTCGACGGCAGGGTGGAGGTGCTCGTGCCGGTGACGCACCCCAAGCACCGGGCGTGGCTCGACCGGGCGCTCGGCTACCTGCTCGACGCCTCGGCGGCGCGCTTCGAGATGCTTCCCGACGGGTCGTGGGAGCGGATCGCCGGGACGTCCGACGCCCAGCAGCGGCTCTACGAATGGGTTCGCAACTCGCAGGTGAAGTAGCCGCGGCAGTTCACCTGCCAGCAACCCGTCGGTCGCCGGCGCGTCACCATGCGGCAGTAGCGTCGGAACCGCCACGGGACACGGAGGTCGCATGGAAGAGTTGCGCAGGACGTTCCATCAAGAGCTCGAGGCCCTCCGCGGCGAGGTGCTGCTGCTCGGCGCGTCCGTGATCGAGGCCATTCCCCGCGCGACCGGGGTGCTCCTGAGCGGCGACCTCGAGGGCGCCGACTACCTCGTGCAGGCGGACGACGAGATCGACGCCCGCTCGGTGGACATCGAGGACCGGTGCTTCCGTGCCTTGGCGCTGCAGGCGCCGGTGGCCCGCGACCTGCGCGAACTCGTCGCGATCATCAAGATCTCCGGCGAGCTCGAGCGCTCCGCCGACCTGGCGGTGAACATCTGCAAGGCCGCACGCCGCATCTACGGTCACCCGATCGACCCCGTGCTGCGCGGTCTGATCAGCAAGATGAGCGAGCAGGCCCAGCAGCTCTACATCGCCGCAATGGACGCGTTCGAGACCAACGATGCCCCCAAGGCCGCGGCGATCGACGACATGGACTCGTTCCTCGACGGACTCCACCGGCAGTTCGTGCAGGAGATGTTCGAGATCCACTCCCGCGAGCAGATCGAGCTCAGTGTCGCCGTGCAGCTCGCCGTCGTCGCCCGCTTCTACGAGCGGATCGGCGACCACGCGGTCAACGTCTCCGAGCGCACGCGCTTCCTCCTCACCGGGTGGAAGCCGGAGCACAAGGGCGCGAACCGCTTCCACGAACGGCAGACCCCAGCGGGTTCGTAGGTGCCCGCGTGGCGCGGGCGCCGGAGTGACGGGGTCGGGAAGCCCGATGACGCCGCGGCCGAGCCCGTCGTCGACGAACGGACCGTGGTTGCCGCGCTCGACGAGATCCCGGTTGGCGTCGTGGTGGCGCTGCCGGACGGCAGGGTGCTGCAGAACCGGCGCGCGTCCGCGATGACCGGGGTGCGCCACGTCGACGTGCTCGTGTGGCGCACGGCCCAGGAGCAGCTCGCCGCGGGCGACGCCGAGCGCGAGCTCGAGGTGGCGGGCCCTCCGCCGCGGCACTTTGTCATCCGGAGCAGCCGCTTGTCGCCGACGGGTGCGGTCGTGCGCATCGAGGACGTGACCGACCGGAAGCGCATCGACGCGGTCCGCACCGATTTCGTCGCCAACCTCAGCCACGAACTGAAGACGCCCATCGGCGGCGTGGCGGCGCTGAGCGACGCGCTCGTGGGCGAGGACGACCCGGAGACGGTCCGCCGGCTCGCCGGCCGCATCGTCTCGGAGGCGCACCGCATGGCGGCGATCGTCGACGACCTGCTCGACCTGTCGCGCATCGAGTTCGGTTCAGGCGACATGGAGCCGCTCGACATGGCCGACGTCGCGCGCGAGGCCGTCGGTCAGCAGCAGCACACCGCACAGCAGTCGGCGGTGACCGTGTCCCTCTCCGCCGGGGAGGGCTGCACGGTGCTGGGCGACCGCAGCCAGCTGGTGTCCGTGGTGTCGAACCTCGTGGAGAACGCGGTGAAGTACTCGAACCGGGGCGGGGAGGTCGACGTGTCGTGCTGGACGTCGGACGGGCGCGTCCTCGTGTCCGTCGCCGACCACGGCATCGGCATCGCGGCAGCCGACCATGAACGGATCTTCGAGCGCTTCTACCGTGTCGACAAGGGGCGCAGCCGCGCAACCGGCGGCACGGGGCTCGGCCTGTCGATCGTCCGGCACGTCGTCGACAACCACGGTGGCTCGGTGACGGTGCGGTCGGAGGAGGGGCGGGGGAGCACGTTCACGGTGTCCCTGCCGTCGTCGGGAGGTGCTGGTGCCTGAGCGCAGGCCGGTCGTGCTCGTGGTGGACGACGAGGAGTCGTTCGTCGACGCCCTGCAGGTGGGGTTGTCGCGCGAGGGGTTCGAGGTGCGCGTGGCGCGCGACGGAGCCGAGGCGCTCGACGAGTTCGCCGCGTCCGCTCCGGACGTGATCCTGCTCGACGTGATGTTGCCGCGCCTGTCCGGCACCGACGTGTGCCGCGAGATCCGGCGCACGAGTCAGGTGCCGATCATCATGGTCACGGCGAAGGGAGCGGAGATCGACGCGGTGGTCGGCCTCGAGGTGGGCGCCGACGACTACGTGGTCAAGCCGTACCGCCTGCGCGAGCTGGTGGCGCGGGTCCGCGCCGTGCTGCGCCGGGCCGAGCAGCAGTCCGACGACGGCGCGGCCGGGACGGGGTCGGCCGTCGCCGTGGGCGACGTGACGATCGATCCCGAGCGGCACGTGGTGACCGTGCGGGGCGGACCCGTGCGACTGCCGCTCCGGGAGTTCGAATTGCTCTGGGTACTGATGTCGAACGCGGGCCGCGTGCTGACGAGGGACCAGTTGATCGACAAGGTGTGGGGATCCGACTACTTCGGCGACACGAAGACGCTCGACGTGCACGTCAAGCGGCTCCGGGCGAAGGTCGAATCCGATCCGTCGAACCCTGAGCGGATCGTGACGATCCGCGGGCTCGGCTACAAGTACGAACGATCCTGAGTCAGCGCTCCCCGAGCCGGGCGAGCCACAGTCCCGGTGCGTCCACCTCGCTCGGGGTCGGGAGCGATCCGGGGGCTTCGAACAGCCGCGCGAGCCCGTCGTTGCCGGCGCGCTCGATCACCCCGTTGACGAAGGCCGAGCCGCGCACGACCTGGTCGCGCGTCAGCCGGAGTCCGAGCAGCTGTTCGACGAACCGGTCGTGCGGCCCCGATTCGATCCGCCGACGCCGCACGGCCTCGCCGACGGTGGAAGCCGAGGGGACGACCGCCGCCGCGACGGTGTCGACGCAGCGATCGACGTACCCGATGAGGGCGGCGACCATCGCGTCGAGTTCGGGCGCGAGCGCATCCTGTTCGGCGGAACGGACGGCGCCGAGCAGCAGCGTCGGATCGGACAGGAGCTGCTGGAGCGCGGCCGCGGGATCACCGCCTGAGTCGGCGAGGCCGGCCAACCGCTCCGCGATCGACGCGGGTTCGGAGCGGAACCCCGAGACGTAGCGGCGCACCGCGCCATCGATGGCCGATCGCACGTGGTCGACGCAGAAGACGGCGTGCACGACGAGCTCGTGCACCGCGACCCACCGTCGCATGTGGTCGGGTTCGATGCTCCAGTCGGCCGCGAAGGCGTCGATCGTGGCGGGGACGACCAGCACCTGTCCGCGCGGCTCGCGCGGCAACGGCAGGTCGTACTGGCCGAATGCGCGCTGTGCGAGCTGGCCGACGAGCGTGCCGACGGCCATCCCGAGCATGGCAGGGGCCATCATCGAGGAGAAGTGCGAGAGCAGCGCTGCCATCGGGTCGTCGTTGCCGTCGCGTTCCCCGTCGCTGCGTCCTCCGTCGTGCGCGAGCGCGTCGGCGAGTCCCGCGACGATCGGACGGTAGGCCTCGAGCGTGTGGTGCGCCCAGGTCGACCGGTTGACCGCGAGAATCGCCGGCGGACGGCCTGCGGCGCCGGTGGACAAACCGGTCAGCGCGCGGACGTGCGGATCGACCTCGGCGAACATCCGCTCGATGGAGATCCGCGATGCGGGATCGACGTTCGGTTCGCTCGTGGCTCCCTGCGTTGCGGACGTGAACGCGACCTGGCGCGCCACGTCCCAGTTGACCGGGCCCTGTCCCGACATGGCCCGCGCAAGGTCGCCGAAGAACGGCAACTTGCCGAAGGGATCGTCAGGGTTGTCCGGCATCTGCGGCGAGCCTAGGGACGGCTGCGAGCAGCTCCGCGACCGGGACGAGCAGGTGCGCGCCGTTCACCATCACGACCCAACCGCACATCCTCCCGTCTGTGTCGAACGCCGGTCCGCCCCCGTCGGGATGGTCGTGCCCGGGATCGACCGGCAGCAACGGATGGAGGGCACCGCTCGCGATGCCGATCGTCGCGGTGCCGACCGTCTCGTTCGCGCCGTGGACGGTGATCGTGTCGCCGCGGCTCGGCGCCGGCGCAGCACCGGCGACCGGCGGGAGGAACGGGGCGCCGACGGCGCCGGGGCCACTGTCCGTCGCGATCGACAGCAGCTGCAACCCGTATTGGAGCTCCGCTCCGAGCACCGTGGCGTCGAGGACCGCGCCGCGAAACGCCACGGACACCGTGCTCCCGGGCTCGCCCTGGCCGGACGGTGCGACCATCACGGCACCGTCCCCGAGCGCCGCGACGGGCGCCCCGGTCGCGGCCAGCGAACCCACGAGTTCCGCACGGTGCGGTCCCGGCGTCCCCGACGTCCCCGACACGGGGGTGGTGACGAATGCCCGCGCACGCGGCGCCGGGCGCCTCGCGGGGTTCACCGCCTGGACGAACAGCAGCGAGAGCACGACGCTCGTGACGGCGACGAGGATGCTGGCCCGCTTGACGGTGTCGCCTGCGAGGGGGCGCTCGGCGGCGCGGATCGCTCCGAGTTCCGACGGATGGATCCAGGTCCGCTCGTGGAGCGGCAGCGGTGCAGGGAGGTCTCCCGAAGGTTCGTCGTTGTCGTCGGCACCCAGCCCGTCGGTCACCGCCAGCGACACTAACGAACGCCGTCGTTCTGACGGCTTCACTGCCCGACGGTACGCTGACGCCGTGGAAGCGCACACCGAGCGTGACGAAGGCAGGACGCTCCTTGCGATCTCCCCCGACCCGCTCGACGTCGGCCGCGCCTACGACTGGGCGGTTCACCCGTCGTGCGGCGCCGTCGTGCTGTTCTCCGGCACCGCCCGCGACCACTCGGAGGGCCGCGAGGGCGTGAGCACCCTCAGTTACGAGGCGTGGGAGGACGCGGCCCTGCCGCGGATGGCCGAGATCGTCGCCGAGATCCGCCGGCGGCACCCGTCGGTCGTCCGCGTCGCGATGCTGCACCGCACCGGCGACGTGCCCGTGGGGGAGTCCTCGGTTGTCGTCGTGGTGGGCGCGCCGCACCGACCGGATGCATTTGCTGCGGCAAGGTTCGGCATCGATGCGCTGAAGGCGACGGTCCCCATCTGGAAGCGCGAGACGTGGAAGGACGGCACCGAGTGGGCCGGATCCGCCCGGCAGGTGGTCGATCTCCGCGACTTCGTGGACGCACAGGGGGCTGCGTGAACGCGGTCGCCGCCGGGCTGATGGCGGTGTCGGTGCTGTCGTCGGTGCTGCTGCTGCTCGTGGTGACGCGCGAGGAGAAGACGTTCCAGAGCAGGACCGGGGTCGCCCGCTTCCGCAGGCACCTCGATGCGCTGTCGCTCGAGTCGCGCTCGAACGTCCGGGGCAACGTGCGGTCGTTCGGACGGGGAAGGTAGGCCGTGGCGCGGGACCTCGCCATCGATCTCGGCACCGCCAACACGCTCGTCTACAAGCAGGGCGAGGGCATCGTCATCAACGAACCCTCCGTGATCGCGCTGAACCGCAAGACGGGCGACGTGCTGGCCACCGGCAACGACGCGTGGTCGATGATCGGCCGTACGCCGGAGTTCATCGTCGCCGTCCGGCCCCTGCGCGGCGGCGCGATCACCGACTTCGAGGTGACCGAGAAGATGATCCGTCTCCTGCTGCAGCGGGCCGGGGTGTCGCGATTCTCGCGGCCGCGGGTGTTGATTTGCGTGCCGTCGGCGATCACCGAGGTGGAGCGCCGCGCGGTCACGGTCGCCACGCGGCGCGCCGGCGCATCGGATGCGCGACTCATCGAGCAGCCCATGGCCGCGGCCATCGGCGCCGACCTTCCGCTCGACGAGCCGACGGGCAACCTTGTGATCGACATCGGAGGCGGCACGACCGAGTCGGCCATCATCAGCCTGGGCGGCATCGTGTTCATCGAGGCGCTCCGGAAGGGCTCCTTCGACATCGACGCGGCCATCCAGGCCCACGCCCGTCGCGCCCATGGCCTCGCCATCGGCGAGCGCACGGCCGAGGAGATCAAGAAGAGCATCGGCACCGCGGTGGAGATGCCCGACGAGCAGGACGCCGAGGTGCGCGGCCGCGACATTGCGAGCGGGCTCCCGAAGACCGTCGTGTTCACCGCGGCCGAGATCCGCGAGGCGATCAATCCGGTGCTGGTGCAGATGATCGACTCCGTCGGCACGCTCCTGGGCAAGGCGAATCCCGAGATGCACCAGGACTTCCTGTCGCGCGGCATGTACCTCGTCGGTGGTGGCGCGATGCTGCGCGGCCTCGACATCCGGGTCGCCCGCGACACCAAGGTGCCCGTGGTACTCGCCGAGCAGCCGCTCGAGGCGGTCGTGCTCGGTGCCGGTCACTGCATCGAGAACTTCGACGCGCTCGAGGACCTCTTCATGGACAAGCGCATCGGCTAGCGGCCGCGCGTCAGGCGGGTCAGCCCCTCCTGCACCACGGTGATCACGAGGCGTCCGTCGCGCGAGTAGATCCGGCCCTCTGCGAGGCCGCGGGATCCCGAGGTCGAGATCGACGCCTGCTGGTACAGCAGCCATTCGTCCGCGCGGAAGTCGCGGTGGAACCACATCGCATGGTCGAGGCTGGCCATCTGGACCGAACCGTCGAACCACGAGAGGCCGTGGGGCAGCAGTGCGGTGTCGAGCAGGGTCATGTCGCTGGCGTAGGTGGCGACGCAGTCGTGCAGGACGTCGTCGTCGGGAAGCCGGCCGTCCGCGCGGAACCAGACCCGTTGGCCCGGCAGCGGGTTGCCGCGCCTGTCAAAGGGGTTCCCGTCGCAGTAACGCTGGTCGATCGGGCGCGGGCGCAGGTACCAGTCGCCGATCTGCTCGCGGAACGGCTCCATGCGCGTCGTGAAGTCGGGCAGCGACTCGGGGTCGGGTACGCCCTCGTCCGCGTCGACCTGGTACTCCAGGCCGTCCTCGCGGCGCTGGAAGCTCGCGTGCAGGTTGAAGATCGCCTTGCCGTGCTGGATCGCGACGACCCGGCGGGTCGAGAAGCTGGTGCCGTCGCGGATGCGGTCGACCTCGTAGAGGATCGGCTTGCC
>JBIIHV010000242.1:0-2547 GCA_044235415.1 Ilumatobacteraceae bacterium
GCCGAGTCCCGATGCCTTCACGCCCCCGAACGGCGCGGCCGGATCGGACACGAGGCCGCGGTTTGCTCCCACCATCCCCGACTCCATGGCCTCGGCGGTGCGCATGACGCGGCCGAGGTCGCGCCCATACACGTACGACACCAGACCGTGCTCGACGCCGTTCGCCATCGCGACGACGTCGTCCGAGTCGCCGAACCGGACGATCGGGGCCACCGGGCCGAAGATCTCCTCGCGCAGGATCGGGTTGTCGGCTCGCACCCCGGTCAGCACCGTGGGTTCGTAGCCGAACGCCGGCGACGTCGTCGGCCGACCGCCGCACGCGATCGATGCGCCCGCGGTCACGGCGGCGCGCACGAGCCCGTCGACGCGGGATTGCTGCGCCGCGCTGATCAGCGGGCCGACGGTCGTCGCAGGATCGAGTCCGTCGCCGGGCACGAGCGCGGACATCCGTGCGACGAGCGCGCCGGTGAACTCGCGCTCGACCCGCTCGTGCACGAGGAACCGGTTGGCGGCCGTGCAGGCGGCGCCACCGTTGCGCATCTTGGCGAGCATCGCGCCGTCGACCGCGGCGGCGACGTCCGCGTCGTCATGGACGATGAACGGCGCATTGCCGCCGAGCTCCATCGAGCAGTTGATGACGCGCTCTGCCGCCTGCGCGAGGAGCAGCGACCCCACCCGCGTCGAGCCGGTGAAGCTCAGCTTCCGGATCGTCCCCGACCCGAGCATCGCCGTCACCGCCTCGCCCGGCTGGTCGGTCGTCACGACGTTCACCGTCCCTGCCGGCGCGCCCGCCCGCTCGAGGACGTCGGCGATCGCGAGCGCCGTCAGCGGGGTCTCGTGCGCGTGCTTCAACACCACCGTGCAACCCGCGGCGAGCGCCGGTCCGATCTTGCGCGTCGCCATCGCGGCGGGGAAGTTCCACGGGGTCGCCAGCAGCGCGGGGCCGACGGGCTGACGGCTGACCATCAACCAGTTCGCGCCACCGGGGGCGCGGCGGTAGTCGCCGTCGATCCGCACCGCCTCCTCCGAGAACCACCGGAAGAACTCCGCCGCGTACAGCACCTCGGCGCGGGAGTCGGCGAGCACCTTGCCCATCTCCATCGTGATGGTGCGCGCGAGCGGCTCGAGCTCGGCCACCATCAGCTCGTAGGCGCGGCGCAACACCTCGCCACGGACGCGCGGTGCGGTCGCCCGCCACGCGGGGAAGGCGGCACCGGCCGCACCGACCGCGTCGAGGCAGTCGTCCACCGATGCGACGGACACCTCGGCGAACGGCGAGCCCGTCGCGGGGTTGACCACCTCGATGCGTCGTGCGCCATCGCGCCAAGCTCCGCCGATGAACAGTCCGGTGCGCATGCAACGAGGCTACGACGGTCGTCGCCGGACCCGCGCCACTACTGTCGCACGGTGCCCACGACGAGGATGCCCAACATCTCCGTGCGGCCGACCGGCCTCATCCTCTCGCTGCAGATCGTGTACGGGCTCCTCGCGAGCGCCTACGGGCTCATGTTCACCCTGCTCGACGACTGGCGCGACGTGTATGGCATCCCCGAGAGCCGTCTCGGCGCCATCATCGCAATCGGGTTCTTCACCACGTTCTTCTCGCAGGTCGTCCTCGCGCCGATCGCCGACCGGGGCCGCACGCGCGGATCGGTCATCCTGGGCTGCAGCCTCATCACACTCGGGGCGGCCGTGATGGCCCTCGGGTCGTCGTTCGCGCCGTTCTTCGCCGGCAGGTTCGTCTCGGGCATCGGCATCGGTCTCGTCCTCCCGGCGATGCGGCGCGTGGTCATCGTCGCCGATCCCGGTCGCGTCGGGCGCAACCTCGGGCGCGGCGTCGCCATCGAGGTCGCCGGCTTCGCGATCGGACCGTTGATCGCGCTCGCCACCGTCGGGCCGCTCGGGCTCCGCGCGCCGTTCGTCGTCATGACTGCACTGACCGTCTCGCTCACCGCGTTCGTCGCGCTCCTTCCCCTGCCCGAGGTGCCCGCCGAGGGTCGCACCGCAGAGCGCTTCGCCTTCGACCTGCTGCGCCGCCGCGAGTTCGCGGGCACGGTGCTGCTCGGCGTGGCCTTCTTCCTGAAGATCGGCGTCAGCGATGCACTGTGGGTCGTCATCCTCGATGACATCGACGCACCGTCGTGGATGAGCACGCTCAGCGTCGCGTCGTTCGCCGTGCCGTGGCTGCTGTTCGGTGCCGTCGGTGGCCGGGTCGCGCAGCGCGTGGGTGCGTTCCGGTCCGCGCTCGTCGGCGCGCTCTGCACCGTCGGGTTCATCGCCTTCTACGGCGTGACCGATTCACCGGTCACGATGATCGCGGTCTCGCTCGTGCAGATCTCGCTCGACGCCTTCACCTTCCTCGGCGTCAACATCATGGTCGCGCGGATCACGTCAACCGAGCGGCAGGCCGGCGCGGCGGGGCTGCTGGGTGGCTCGCAGTCCCTCACCGCCGGCGCGAGCGCGATCGCCGCGGGAATCCTCTACGAACAGATCGGACGGGCCGCCACCATGGGCACGATGGCCCTCGCGATCCTGGTCATCGCGACC
>JBIIHV010000243.1:0-2538 GCA_044235415.1 Ilumatobacteraceae bacterium
TCAGCGCGCCGTAGGCGTTCAAGCGGAGCGGACCGAGCGAGATCGATCCGCTGTCCGGGCTCGGCAGCGAGGCGAGCAGCGCGATCACGGCGCGACCCTCGACGCGAATCCGACCGCGCGCTCGAATATGACGTGCTTGTCGTAGTCCTGCGTCGCGACGTGGAAGCTGCGCTCCAGCGAGACGCGCTCGATCGGGCCTCCGTAGGCACCCGCGAGGAACTCGCTGTGCGACGGATCGACGACGTGGTCGTTGACCGAGGTGAACAGCTGCAGCGGCATCCGCATGGCACCGTAGGCAGCGGAGAGCGGGACGACCCC
The DNA here is from genome assembly GCA_044235415.1 of Ilumatobacteraceae bacterium. GTDB lineage: Bacteria > Actinomycetota > Acidimicrobiia > Acidimicrobiales > Ilumatobacteraceae > UBA3006. The sequence goes on from JBIIHV010000243.1 coordinate 319, forward strand.
GTCCCGGAACATCGAGATCAGGGCGGCGATCGGCGTCGCGTCGTACGAACTCTCCGTGACGTCCGGATCGGCGATGTCGCTGCCGATCGCGGGGAACGTCTCGACTCCCTGGTCGGCCATGCCGTGCAGGGCGCCCATCATCTCGTCGGGCAGCGGCATCGTCGCCGGATTCACGCACACCAAGCCGGCGATCTCGGGGTGGCGCGCGCCGAGCCAGAGCGTCAGCGAACCGCCCATCGACAAACCGGCCACCACCACCGAGCGACAGCGCGACGCGAGGCGCGCAAACGCGGCGTCGGCATCGCGCGACCAGTCAGACCAGCGCGTCGGCACCATGTCGGCGACGGCGGTGCCGTGGCCCGCGAGCCGCGGCAGTTCGACGTCGAAGCCCGCGGCCGCAAACGCCTCGGCGAGGCCCCGCATCGACGAGGGGTTCCCCGTGAACCCGTGGACGACCAGCGCGCCGCGGGCCCCGTCCGCGACGTGCGACCACTCCTCGGCACCCGCGACGACTCCCGACACGACGACCTCCCGTCCCCCGGGTGGCCGGCAGGTCCCGGCACCCGTGCAGCACTGCGCGCCGCGACCATATCCGAGCGCCAACGCACGCAACCCTGCGCTTGGTTGAATTGGGCGGATGGCGGCGGGATCACGGCGACTCGACTGGTCCGCGATCACGGCGTTCGCCCCGCTGGTCGCGCTGGCACCGCCGTGGCTGGTCGCCATCGCCGCGTTCTGGCTGCCGTTCGGGGTGTGGGGCGACGTCACGTTCCAGCTCTTCGCCGCGGCCCACCTCGCACTCGGCATCGTGCTCTTCTCCCGTCCGGTGCAGCGCGTCGTCTTCGCCCGGATGCTCGGGGCACGGAACCCGACCCGCGCCGAGCTCGACCTGCTCCAGCCTGCCTGGACCGAAGTTGCCGAGGCCAACCGGATGCAGCCCTCGAGGTTCGTGCTCGCCGTCGTGGAGGGCGACGACGTGAACGCCTTTGCGTGCGGCGGGCACCTGCTCGTCGTGTCGTCGTTCGCCATCGAACGCCTCTCCCACGACGAGTTGTGCGGCGTCCTCGCCCACGAACTGAGCCACCACCTCGGCGGACACACCATCGCGCTCACGATCGCCCAGTGGATGAGCCTGCCGGTGCTCTTTCTCGCGCGCGTGGGGTTCGCACTCCGCGACTTGAGCATCGGCATCACGAACGCCGTCGCCTACCGGTGGCCGCTCGTACGGCTGGTGGGCAGCATGGTCTGGCTGGTGCTCACCGTCGCCTCGCTGGTGCTGTTGATCGGCCCCAACCTCTCGCGCATCCTCAGCAACATCGTCGGACGACCCGCCGAGTTCCAGGCCGACCGCCGGGCGTTCCGGATGGGATTCGGCAACGAACTGATGTCGGCGCTGCAGCGGATGATCGGCACCGAGGAACGGCGCGGCATCGGTGCCGCGTTCCTCACCTCGCATCCGCCGGCGCTCGACCGCGTCGTGCGGCTCGACACCATGATCCGCCGCGACGCGCGTCGCGGCCGCCGCGGCGGATTCCCGAACTCCCCGCGATGATCCGCTCCCGCGCCGCGGCGTCGCTCGGCGCCGGCGCGCTCGTCGCACTCGCCATGCCACCGTGGGGATGGTGGCCCCTCGCACTCGTCGGCGCCGCCCTCCATGCCGCAATCGTGCGCCAGTCGCGCGAGGGTGCGTTCCGTTGCGGCCTTGCGTTCGCGGCGGGGTGGCTCGCGCCTGCGACGGGGTGGATGTGGTTCCTCGTTCCCGCGGGTTGGCCCGTCGCCGTCGGCATGTTCGCCGCCGCCCACGGACTCGCCGCATTCATCGCCGCACGCACCGCCAGGCCATGGCTCGCCGCGCCGCTGCTGCACGCCCTCGCCGAGGCGCTGCGCTGGTCGGTGCCGTTCGGGGGCGTGCCGCTCGCGTCGCTCGCAATCGCAACGGCGTCCTCCCCGCTGGCACCCGTCGCACGCATCGGAGGACCGTTGCTCCTCACGCTCCTCGTCCTCGCCACGGGGTTCGCCGTCGCCGAGCTCGTGGCGCACGGGGGCACGGGATCCGCGGCCACCGGACCGTTGCGCGCACTCGCCGCCGTCGCATTCGTTGCGGTCGCCGGCGCCGTCGCGCCCCACGGCCGTGACACCGGCACGGTGCTGCGCATCGCAGCCGTGCAGGGCGGGGGGCCGCAGGGCACGCTGGCGATCGAGACGTCGCCGCGCGACGTC
>JBIIHV010000244.1:0-2537 GCA_044235415.1 Ilumatobacteraceae bacterium
CGCGGTTCGTGCTCGTCTCGTCCGACGTGGAAGACGACGCGGAGGAGGTCGACCGGACCTCCGTCGCTTCATTGCTCGAAGCCGCACAGGTGATCGTGGCGCAGGGCATGGTCCACCGTCCGTGAGGCGGAGTCTGGTGCGTGAACTCGTCCGCAGGGGACTCGTGGAGGACGTCGAGGGTGCGCTGACTGCGGTGGAGTCCGGCATGGTGACCGTCTCCGGTGCTCCGGCCATGAACCCGTCCCGACTGGTCGGCGACGACGAGCCCCTTGCCCTGGTGCGGTCCAACCGGTTCGTGTCGCGAGGTGGCGAGAAGCTCGATGGCGCGCTCGACGACCTCGGGGTGGACGTGGGGGGGCGTCGCGTGCTCGACCTCGGGAGCTCGACAGGAGGATTCACCGACTGCGTTCTCCAACGTGGAGCCGCGAGCGTCGTGGCCGTGGACGTGGGTCGGGTGCTGCTGCACGAGCGCATCCTCGACGACCCGCGGGTGACCGCTGCCGAGGGGGTGCACGTCAGGGACGTCGCCTCGGTCGTCGACCTCTCGGCCATCGACCTCGTCGTCGCCGACCTGTCGTTCATCTCTGCGTGCGCGGCGATCGAGTCGACGGCCGCGGGGCTCGCCCCGGGCTGCGAATTCGTCGTCCTCGTGAAGCCACAGTTCGAGGCGCCACGGTCCGACGCCGATCGTGGGTCGGGCGTCGTCACCGATCCCGGGGTCGTGGCGTCGGCCGTTGCGCGCGTGCGGGAGTGCGCCGTGCGGTCTGGACTGGAGGTCGTCGGAGGGGCGCCATCGAGGACACCGGGTCGGCGGGGCAACGTGGAGTACTTCCTGCACCTCCGGAGACCCGCTAGTTTCTGACCGGGAGGCGGCCGTGGCGAAGTTCTTCGTGATCGGCCACCACTTCCGTCCGGAGGTGCCCGGCCTCGTCCGTCGGCTGGCGGAATGGGCGTCGGGTGGCGGTCACACCGTGTGGCTGCCGCCGGGAGACGCTGATGCGCTGGGTCTCGTGGATCTTGGGTCCGATCGGCCGCCGTGGGAGGCGGGCCTCGCGGTGTCGCTGGGTGGCGATGGCACGGTGCTCCGCGCTGTCCATGTGCTCGACGGCGCGGCTGTGCCGGTGCTCGGAGTCAACGTCGGAACCCTCGGCTATCTGACCGAGGTCGATCCGGAGCGTCTCGTCCCGTCCGTGGTGCGGTGGATGACCGGTCGCGACGGAGTGGAGTGGCGGACCGATTCCCGAATGATGCTGGCCGTCAAGTGCCACCATCGGGATGGCTCGTCGTCCGAGTGGCGGGCATTGAACGAAGCGGTGATCGAGCGGCAATCGTCTGGTCACACGATCTGGCTGGACCTCGCGATCGACGGGCACGAGTTTGCCCGGTACTCGGCCGACGGTCTGATCGTGGCGACTCCGACGGGAAGCACCGCGTACTCACTGTCGGCGCGCGGCCCCGTCGTCTCCCCGCGCCATCGTGCGCTGCTCGTGACCCCCGTGTCACCGCACATGCTCTTCGACCGGTCGCTGGTGCTCGATCCCTCCGAGTCGGTACACATTGAGGTCGTGGGCTCGAGGTCCGCCGACGTGGCAATCGACGGTCGGCGCGTCGCATCGGTCGCGCCGGGCGACCGCGTGACGGTGGCCCCCGACCAGTCGACCGCCCACTTCATCCGGTTCGGTCCGTCCAGGTTCCACCAGATCGTGCGGGCGAAGTTCGGATTGGGAGCAGAGGAATGATCGCGGAGATCCGCATCGAGAACCTCGGTGTCATCGAGTCCGTTGCACTGGTGCTCGAGCGTGGACTGGTGGCGCTGACCGGCGAGACCGGAGCAGGGAAGACCATGATCGTGGAGGCGATCAACCTCCTCGTCGGCGCGCGGGCCGACGCGACGGTCGTCCGCCCGGGGGCGGCGGAGGCCCGGGTCGAGGGACGATTCGTCGTCGACGGCGAGGAGATCGTGCTGGCGCGGGTGGTGCCGGCGGACGGCCGGTCCCGTGCGTACGTGAACGGCCGTCTCGCGACCGTCGGCCAGCTGGCCGAGGTCGGCGTGCGGGTCGTCGATCTGCACGGCCAGCACGCCCACCAGAGCCTGTTGGGTGCTGCCGCGCAGCGTGCGGCCCTCGATGCCTACGGACAGGTCGATCTGGGCCCGTTGTCGGCGGTACGGGCAGAGCTCACGGAGATCGAGGCGAACATGGCTGCGCTGGGGGGAGACGAGCGCACGCGCGCGCGAGAGATCGACCTCCTCCGGTTCCAGGCCGACGAGATCGAGGGTGCATCGATCGTGGGTCCGGACGAGGACGAGCTGCTCTCCGAGGAGGAGGATCTGCTCGCCGACGCCACGGCGGCGCGGGAGGCCCTGTGGAGGGCCCACGAGGCGCTGGCAGGAGAAGGAGGCGTGTCCGACGTCCTCGGCGGGGCGGTGGCTGCGTTGTCCGGTCGGCCGGGGTTGACGGAGCTCGCGTCGCGTGTGCGTGAGGCCCAGACGATGATCCAGGATCTCGAGGGCGATCTCCGCGACGGTGCGGAGTCGG
>JBIIHV010000245.1:0-2518 GCA_044235415.1 Ilumatobacteraceae bacterium
CCGCTCGAGGTGATCGCGACGTCCTGGAACCAGTCGAAGAGGTCGCGGTCCTGCGTGGCGCCGCGCTCGAGCGTGACGTCGGCGAAGGTCAGGCGGCCCGGGCTCTTGTTTGGGATGAGCGAGCCACCCTCGAAGTACTGCACGTTGGCGACCTCGACCGAGAGCTCGGAGCACTTCTGGAAGCCGGCGTGGCCGATGTCGTCGATCTCGACGACGAACTTGAACTTCTTGTGGAAGCTGCGTGGGGTTCCGATGACGGGCATGGGGGTCCTCCTCAGGCGCCCGCGGCAGCCAGCTCGGCCTCGAGGGCCCGCGTGTCCTGGCTGATGCGGAGGATGATGAACTCGGCCGGCTTGTTCGTGGCGAGGCCCACCCGCGCCACGAGCTTGCCCGCGAAGATGACGGTCGGCGTGTTGAGGGTGTCCGACACGTCGACGAAGAAGGCCTTGTCGGGCTCGCGGCTGCGGAAGGCGCCGTTGTTCATCTGCGTGAGCAGGAACGCGGTGATGGTCCGCCGCACCTGGGCGCGCAGGCCCTCGGTGTTGTTCTTGTGCCGCGCGAACTGCAGGCCCTGCTTGAGCGACCGCTCGATGAAGCTCACCCCGCGGCGCTCGGCGACGTAGGGGAAGTTCCCGTCGCCCTTGAGCGTGCGCGAGCCGTCGATGTACCGGGGCAGTCCGGGACCGGTCGTGAGCGGGTTGATGCGCTTGGGGTACACGAGGTCCCGCTTGCGCTCCTCGAGGACCTCGTCGGTCTCGAAGCCGAACACGCCGAAGAGGCGCCCCGTGTCGACGCCGGCCGGTGGGTCGTAGACGCCCCCCGGGCGCGCGCTGTCGGTGCGCGAATAGACGCCCGCGATGATCCCCGACGGCGCCACGACGATTTGGTCGCTCGACCCGAACACGCTGCGGGCCGGGTTCAGGACCTTCACGCGAGGCCAGTAGATGGCGGCGTGCTCGCTCACGTTGGCGAGGCCGGCCGTGTTCACGACGTAGTCGATGATGCCGCTCGCCCCCACGCCCGCCGGCGGGTCGAGGATGGCGAACACCAGCCCTTCGCGGATGCTCTCGCAGTAGGTGACCATCGCGTTGTGGACGGCTGCGGTCGCCCGACCCGGCACGAGCAGCAGGCTCAGGTCCTGGACGGTGTCGAGCGCGCGGAGGCCGGTCTTGCCAACCTCGGAGCCGATGAAGTCGCCGTCGTTCAGCCCGATGAGCCCGTCATTGCCGCCCGTCAGCGTGACCGTCTGACCGTTGAGCGCGGGCGCACCCGGGACGGCCTGGTCGGTGACGCGCACCAGCGACGAGCCGCCGCGCGTCGCGTTCACGATGGTCTCGACGAAGCGCGGGTTCGTCCGCGACATCGAGAGGTCAGCGAACACCTCGCGGTAGGCGCCGTCCTCGATGACCGCGAGGTCGAAGGTGCCGGGCGCTCCGCTGGTCGGCGCGCGCACCTCGAGCTCGAGCCGGTTGCCGTAGCTTCCCGGGTCCTTGCCCTCGACGCGGAGCGCGTTGACGACGCCGCCAGAGCTGCCGGTGTGCACGGCGTTGTCGAAGCCAAGCCGCTCGTCGAGCGAGGAGGCCGCGAGCACCTGAAGGCTCGCGCCCGCGCCCGTCGCGACCGTGCGAAGCCGAAGCGCCCCGTCGACGACGTCTGCGACGACGCCAGGGACGGCGGCCATGACGATGGCTGCGATCTCGGTGGCCGTGACCTCGGCGGCAAGGCCGACGTTGCCGGAGCCGAGTGAAGTCGACGTGGGGAACGCCAACACCGCGTTCGCGTCGCCGCCGGTGACCTCGAGGTGGGCGTTGGTGCCGCCCAGGTCCGTGCGGATGCGGATCTGCCCCGCGACCTCGTCGACCCGAACCAGCGTCAGCTGGGCGTTCAGGCGCGCGACCACGTCGCCGATGGTCTGGTCGCCCGGCTCGAAGGTGACGCTCTGGTCCATGCCGAGGACGCGGACGTCGAGCACCTCGCCGCCCACGAAGCCGGTCGGGAACGTCGCGACGCTGACGACCTCCGCGGGGTTGGCTACGATGGCCGCGACGACAGGTCCGCCGCCGTTCACCGAGAGCTGCAGCGCCTCGCCGTTCGGGATGAACATCTGCGAGACCGGGACGCCCACGACCTCTGCGGGAGCATCGACGGACGAGGTCGCCTGGAGGAAGGCCGACGCGCGAAGCGCCGTCACAGTCGAGGGGTCGGAGGGGTTGCTGTAGTGCGCGGTCCGCACCACCCAGAGCTGGCTTCCGCCGTTCTCGAAGAAGCCCATCGCCGCGAGCGTGAGATCGGCGTCGGCGGTGAAGCCGCCAAACCGCGCTTCGAAGTCCTCGGGCGAGGTGCACAGCACGGGCTGCCCGATGGGGCCGCGCTGCGTGATGCCGACGGCCCCCGCGACGGACGTGGGGACGGTCGGCACGCCGCGAACGCGGGGCTCCTCTTCGATGACGACGACCTTGGACGACAGCAGCTGGGCACTCATGGCGATTCTCCTCGCTTGCGGCGGGGACGCTTTTGC
>JBIIHV010000246.1:0-2516 GCA_044235415.1 Ilumatobacteraceae bacterium
CCTGCGGTCGGTGTCCTGACGTGTCCGAGCCGATCCCCGTCATCATCAACGTCCGCGACCGCCTCGAGCCGCTGAAGGCGCTCGTCGCCTGGATCGAGTCGACCGGCCGCTGCGAGATCTGGCTGTGCGACAACGACAGCACGTTCCCGCCGATGGTCGAGTGGCTCGCCGCGAGCCGGCACCACGTCGTGCGGCTCGGCGCCAACCTCGGCCACCGCGCGCCGTGGCTGAGCGGACTCGTCACCGAACTCGGCCTCGACCGGCACTTCGTGGTCACCGACCCCGACGTCGTGCCGAGCGAAGAGGTCCCCGGCGACGCGCTCGACGTGTTCCGCACCGTGCTGGACTCCGACCCGTTGCTCGACAAGGTGGGCTTCAGCCTGCGTCTCGACGACCTGCCGCAGCACTACGCGCACCGCGACGACGTGGTGCTCTGGGAGTCGCAGTTCTGGAGGCGCCGGCACGCGAGCGGGCACTTCATCGCCGAGATCGACACCACCTTCGCGATGTACCGGCCGGGCGAGCACCACCAGAACAACCGCGCCGTGCGCACCGCGCCGCCGTACACCGCGCGGCACATGCCGTGGTACCAGGACTCGGCGAACCCCACCGACGAGCACCGCTACTACGTCGATCACGCCGATTCGCTGATCATCAACTGGGACAAGAAGGAGCTGCCCGCCTCGCTGCGCGCGCACCTGAGGGTGCTGCGCACGGAGCACGCGGCGGGGAGGGTCTGATGGCCGGTCCGGCGATCTCCGTCCAGCACGTCTCGAAGAACTTCCGGCTCTACCACGAGCGCAACCGCTACATCAAGGCCGCGCTGTTGCGCGGACGCAGGGCCCGCTACGAGGAGTTCTGGGCCCTCGACGACGTGTCGTTCGACGTGCCGCACGGCGCGACCGTCGGCATCATCGGCTCGAACGGCTCAGGCAAGAGCACGATGCTCAAGTGCCTCACGGGCATCTACCGGCCCGACCGCGGATCGATCGCCGTCGACGGCTCGGTCGCTGCGCTACTGGAGCTGGGCGCGGGCTTCCACCCCGAGTTGTCCGGGCGCGAGAACGTCTTCCTCAACGCCGCGATCCTCGGCATGTCGAAGGCCGAGGTGAACCGCAACTTCGACAGCATCGTCGAGTTCGCCGGACTCGAGCGCTTCATCGACACGCCGGTGAAGAACTTCTCGTCGGGCATGACCGTGCGACTGGGGTTCTCCATCGCCACGCACGTCGAGCCGGAGATCCTGCTCATCGACGAGGTGCTGAGCGTCGGCGACCAGGCGTTCCAGCGCAAGAGCAGCGAGAAGATCGAGCAGTTCCGCCGCGACGGCCGCACGATCGTCGTCGTCAGCCACGGGCTCTCCGCGGTGCTGCAACTGTGCCGCGACACGATCTGGCTCGAGAAGGGCCACCTCAAGCAGTACGGCCCGTCCGCCGACGTGATCGCCACGTACACGGGGCAGAGCTACGAGCAGCACACCGACGAGGACGCGGACCACAAGCAGCGCTGGGGCACGGGTGCGGCGATCTTCACCTCGGTGCGCATCCTCGACCGCGCCGGCGAGCGCACCGACCGCATCGGCACGAACGAGCCCGTGACGATCGAGTGCGACGTGATCCCGCAGGAGCGCCTGGATGCGCCCGTCGTGCGCGTCGTGCTCAGCGACCTCGCCGGCACCGTGCTGTGGGGATCGTCGTCCCTCGCCGCCGAACGGCCCATCGCACGGATGAGCGAGGCCACCACGGTGTCGGTGGACGTGCCCGCACTGCCGCTGCTGGAAGGGACGTACTTCCTCTCGGTGGCCATCACCGACGCCACCGGCACCACCGAGTTCGACCACTGCCGCAACTGGTGCAGGCTCGACGTGCGCCAGTCGCGACTGTTCGACGAGGGCGTCGTGGCGGTGCCCGCGACGTGGCGGATCGCGGGCTCGGCCGGTCCGCGCTCCTAGCGGGCGGTCCGGCTCAGAGCTCCTCGGCCACGCGGCGCGAGAGGCGGATGAAGATCGACCAGCCGGCGACGAACGAGAGCGCCGCCATGCACACGAGGTACGCCATTTTGTCCCAGTGCGGGGCCGCGCCCGAGTAGAGCATCCGGCGGAATTCGCCGAGGAACACCGCGATCGGGTTCCACTCCCACAGCGTCTCCAGCGCGCCCGGAAGCTTCCCCTCCAACTTGTCCGGCGAGTAGATGATGGGCGTGCCGAAGAAGAGCATCTGCGTCACGATGGTCCACAAGTAGCGCAGGTCCCGGAAGTAGACGGCCGACGCCGAGAACGCAAGGGCGAACCCCGTCGCGAACACGCCGAGCACCACCATCAGCAGCATCGTGACGGGGATCCACGGCCACAGGGGACTGCCGAACAGGATGAGCGCCACGGTCAGAAGCGACATCTCGATCGAGAACTGCACGATCGCGAAGATCGACTGCGCGAACACAAGGGTCTCGCGCGCGAAGGCCACCTTGCGCACGAGCCCCGCGTTGCCGATGAGCGACGCCATGCCGAGGTTCGTCAC
>JBIIHV010000247.1:0-2511 GCA_044235415.1 Ilumatobacteraceae bacterium
CGAATACACGCGGCGCCGGCCGGGCGAGCCGACGGGTCGCTCGCCGTCGAACCCGTAGCCGCCGGCGTGCGCGAGCAGGTGGCGCAGGCTGCCGCCCTCGTCGAGCGGTGCGTCGAGGTCGAGCGACCCGTCCTCGACGGCGACGAGCGCGGCCCAGGCGGTCATCAGCTTGCTGACCGAGGCCAGCCGGTACTCGTGCGTCTCGTCACCGTGGCGGTGCACCGAGCCATCGGGCAGGATCGCCGCCGCGCACGCGCGGTCGACCGGCCACTGCTCGACCTTCGCGAACACGGCGCGGGCTACGTGGTGCTGATCAGCTCGGCGACGCGGAAGGCGAGGTCGAGCGACTGGCGGCCGTTCAGCCGCGGGTCGCACACGGTCTCGTAGCGCGTGTCGAGGTCGTCGTGGTCGAGCTCCTCGGCGCCGCCGAGGCACTCGGTGACCTGCTCGCCCGTGAGCTCGACGTGGATGCCGCCGGGCCACGTGCCCTCCGCCCGGTGGGCGCGGACGAACCCGGTGATCTCGCCGACGATCGCCTCGAAGTGGCGGGTCTTGCGGCCGTTCGGCGCGGTGAAGGTGTTGCCGTGCATCGGATCGCACGCCCACACGACGGGGTGGCCCGAGTCGCGCACGCCGCGGATGAGCGGCCGCAGGGCGTCCTCGACCTGTTCCGCACCCATGCGCGTGATGAGGGTGAGCCGGCCGGGGATGCGGGCGGGGTTGAGCAGTTCGCACAGCTCGACGACCCAGTCGACCGTGGCCGACGGCCCCAACTTGCAGCCGATCGGGTTGCCGACGCCGCGCAGGAACTCGATGTGCGCGCCGTCCAGCTGGCGCGTGCGCTCGCCGATCCACAGCATGTGTGCGCTGCAGTCGTACCAGCCGCCGGTGAGCGAGTCCTGGCGGGTGAGCGCCTCTTCGTATCCGAGGATCAGCGCCTCGTGGCTGGTGTAGACGTCGACCTGGTTGAGCGCGCTGGTGGTCTCGGTGTCGATGCCGCACGCGCGCATGAACGCGAGCGCGCGGTCGACCTCGCGGGCGACCTGCTCGTAGCGCTGGCCCTGCGGGCTGGACGCGACGAACTCGTTGTTCCACGCGTGCACGCGGTTGAGGTCGGCGAAGCCGCCCTTGGTGAAGGCGCGCAGCAGGTTCAGCGTGCTCGCGGCCTGGTGGTAGGCCTGCACGAGTCGGGCCGGGTCGGGCCGGCGGAGCTCGGCGACGGGTGCCGGGTCGTTCACCATGTGCCCACGGAACGACGGCAGTTCGAGGCCGCCGATCGTCTCGGTGGGGCTGGAGCGCGGCTTGGCGAACTGGCCTGCGATGCGGCCCACCTTCACGACGGGCACGCCCATCGAATACGTGAGCATCACCGCCATCTGCAGGATGACCCGCAACTTCTCCCGCAGGTTGACCGCGCTGAACTCGTCGAAGCTCTCGGCGCAGTCTCCGGCCTGGAGCAGGAACGCATTCCCGCTGGCCACCTGTCCGAGCGCCGCCTGCAGCGACCGGGCCTCACCGGCGAACACCAGCGGGGGGTATGTGCCGATCTGCTTCAGCGCACGGTCGACAGCGCCGTCGTCGGGCCAGTCAGGCTGCTGGGCGGCGGGATACGACCGCCACGACGAGGGGGACCACCCGCGGCTCATTGGCACCGCAGTGTACGCCCCGTCGCCCCGAGGGCTCAGACCGTGAGGAAGTTGGCGGCGTCGTCCTGCAGCGACTCGACCGCGCGGCTGACGAGTCGACGGGCAGCCTCGGCGGTGACGCCAAGCTCCTCGCCGACCTGACGGAAGCTCTTTCGCTCGCCGTCGATCATGCCGAAGCGAGCCTCGACCGCGTACCGCGCGCGCTCGTCGAGCGTGCCGAGCAGGTTGTCGAGCAGGTCGTTGTCGACGAGGGCCATCACGGCATCCTCCGGGCCGACGTCGTCGTTCGGCACCAGGTCGCCCAGGGTGGCGTCCCCGTCGTCCCCGATCGTCTTGTCGAGCGAGACCGGGGTGGTCAGGCGGTGCAGCTCGGCGTTCTGCGAGTCGAGGCCCTCGGCGTCGCCCGAGCCCTGTCGCAGCGCGGCCCGCAGCGTGGCCGACCGGTCGCCGGGGATGCGGATGAGGCTGGCCTTCTGGTCGAGCGCACGGCCGATGGCCTGGCGGATCCAGAAGGTGGCGTAGGTGGAGAACTTGAAGCCGCGGCGCCAGTCGAACTTGTCGACCGCGTGCTCGAGGCCGAGGTTGCCCTCCTGAATGAGGTCGAGGAGGTCCATGCCCTGCGGCAGCGGGTAGCGGCGGGCGATGGACACGACGAGGCGAAGGTTCGACCGGATGAAGCGGTCCTTGGCCTTGGCCGCAGACCGGAGGTCGGCGCGCAGGGCGGCGCCGCGCTCGCCCGCGGCCATGCGGCGGGCCGCGTCGCGGCCCTTCTCGATGGCCTTGGACAGGGTGCGCTCGTCCTCGGCGTTGAGGAGGGGGACCTTGCCGATTTCGTTGAGGTACAAGCCGATCGCGTCAGACATGG
>JBIIHV010000059.1:0-8448 GCA_044235415.1 Ilumatobacteraceae bacterium
GGCATGATGGCCGCGAAGAAGAAGGCTGCCAAGAAGAAGGCAGCGAAGAAGAGCACGAAGAAGGCAGCCAAGAAGTCGGTCAAGAAGGCCGGCAAGAAGGCAGCGAAGAAGAAGGCAGCCAAGAAGGTTGCCAAGAAGAAGGCGGCGAAGAAGAAGGCGGCGAAGAAGCCGGCTGCGAAGAAGCCGGCTGCGAAGAAGAAGGCGGCCAAGAAGCCCGCGGCGAAGAAGTCGGCTGCGAAGCCTGCTGCTGCACCCGCGCCCGCTCCGGCAGCCGCCTCGAGCTGGACGACCCCGGCCACCCCGCAGGACGGAGAGAAGAAGTCCTGGTGGTGAACGTCAACGTCGGCGGCAAGCCGGTTGCGGTGAAGGGCGAGATGCCCGCGGTCGGATCGACCGTCCCGTCGTTCGCGCTCACGACGTCGTCACTCACAGAGGTGACCGATGCCGAGCTGCGCGGATCGCGGGTGATCCTCAACATCTTCCCGTCAATCGACACGCCAACCTGTGCGACGAGCACCCGCAAGTTCAACGAACTGGCGTCGGGGCTCGAGGGCACGCAGGTGTGGTGCGTCTCGGCCGACCTTCCGTTCGCGCAGAACCGGTTCTGCGGAGCAGAGGGCCTCGCCAACGTGAAGACGGCGTCCACGTTCCGCACCTCCTTCGGGGATGCGATGGGCGTGACGCTCGCTGAGGGAGCGCTGAAGGGAATCCTCGCCCGTGCGGTCGTCGTGATCGACGCCGACGGGCGGGTGCTGCACACCGAGCTGGTGCCCGAACTGGGCAACGAGCCGGACTACGACGCAGCGATCAAGGCGCTCGGCTAGCCGTCAGAGTCCAAGGAGGTCGCCGAGCCCGAGGGTCACGCCCTTGCGCTCGGCGACCTTCTTGCATGCAAGGACCACTCCCGGCATGAAGGACGTCCGGTCCACGGTGTCGTGGCGGATCGTCAGCGTCTGACCCTGGGTGCCGAACACGACCTCCTGGTTGGCGACCGTTCCGCGCACTCGCAGCGAATGGATCGGCACGCCGCCCGGACCGCGTCCGCCGCGCGCGCCGTCGACCACCACCTTCCGGGTGGGATCGGCGGACCAGCTGGACGATGACGACGCGATCCGCCGCGCCGTCTCGAGCGCGGTGCCGGACGGCGCATCGACCTTCTGGTCATGGTGGATCTCGACGATCTCCACCGAGTCGAACCACGGCGCCGCCATCTCGGCGAACCGCATCATGAGGACGGCGCCAATGGCGAAGTTCGCCGCGATCACGCAGTTGCTGGCGGTGAACGCCGATCGGAACGACGCGATGTCGTCGTCACCGAATCCGGTGGTACCAACGACGGCGTGCATGCCGTGCATCGCCAGCCATGGCAACGTGGTGCGGGCGGCGTCGGCCACCGTGAAGTCGACGACGACCTGCGCCCCGGCGCCGGCCAGTGCGCGCAATTCGGCGGCCACCTCGACGCCGTGCAGCACTGCTCCCGCGCCAGCCGGATCGACCGCGGCCACCAGGTCGAGGTCGGGATCGGCCGAGACGGCGTCGGCGACGGCACGGCCCATACGACCTGCCGCGCCGACGATCCCGACCCGCACCATGGCGCCGAGGTTACGACTGCACCGGGCGGCTAGTTGCCGCCGCGGAACTCGCTGTCGAACTCGTCCTCAAAGCTGACCGGCACGGCACCACCGGAGGACGAGCCCCCTCGGTCCGACCCGCCACGGTCGCCACCACGGTCGGAGCCGCCACGGCCACCGCGGTCGCCGCCACGGCCACCACGATCACCGCTGCGACCGCCACGGTCGCCGCCACGGCCACCACGGTCACCGCCACGATCCCCACCTCGACCTCCACGGTCTCCTCCGCGTCCACCGCGGTCCCCGCGGTCCCCGCGGTCACCGCCACGGTCGCCGCCACCGCCGGAGCCGGAGCCCTTGATGACCTCGCCGTCCGGCCCGATCATCGAGAGGCTGACCTTGCCACGGTCGTCGATGTCGTCGACGCGCACGGTCACCTCGTCGCCCAGGTTGAGAACGTCCTCGACGCGCGAGACGCGCTGGCCGTCGCCCATGCGGGAGATGTGGATGAGTCCGTCGCGGCCCGGCATGATGTTGACGAAGGCGCCGAACTGGGCCACGTTCACCACGCGGCCGGTGTAGGTGCCGCCGATCTCCGGCGTCGGGGGCTCGACGATCGCCATGATGCGCGACCGCGCCTCCTCGACCTTCGAGTTGTCCGGCGAGCCGATGGTCACGATGCCCGTGGCACCATCGTCGCTGATGCTGATGTCGGCGCCGGTCTCCTGCTGGATCGTGTTGATGACCTTGCCCTTCGGCCCGATGACCTCGCCCACCTTGTCGAGCGGGATCGTGAACGTGACGATCTTCGGCGCGCTCTCGGCCACGGTCGGACGGGGGGCCGAGATGGCCTCGGTCATGACGTCCAGGATCTTGAGGCGCGCGTCGCGGGCCTGCTGCAGCGCCCCGGCGAGGACGTCGCTCGGGATGCCGTCGATCTTCGTGTCCAGCTGCAGGGCCGTCACGGCGTCGGCGGTACCGGCGACCTTGAAGTCCATGTCGCCGAACGCGTCCTCGGCGCCGAGGATGTCGGTCAGCGCGAGGTACGTGCCCTCGTCGTAGATGAGACCCATCGCGATGCCCGCGACCGGCGCGATGATCGGCACGCCCGCATCCATGAGCGCGAGGCTCGACGCGCAGACCGAGGCCATCGACGTGCTGCCGTTGGACGACAGCACCTCGCTGACGAGGCGGAGCGTGTAGGCGAACGTCTCCTGGTCGGGCACGACGGGGAAGACGGCGCGCTCGGCGAGCGCCCCGTGGCCGATCTCGCGGCGCTTCGGACTGCCCACTCGGCCCGTCTCGCCGTTCGCCCAGGGGGCCATGTTGTAGTCGTGCATGTAGCGCTTCGACGTCTCGGGCGTGATCGAGTCGATCATCTGGTTCATCTTCGGCATCGCGAGCGTCAGGACGTTCAGCACCTGGGTCTCGCCGCGCTGGAAGAGACCCGTGCCGTGCGCCGTGGGGATCAGGCCCACCTCGGCCGACACCGGGCGCAGGTCGCGCGGGCCGCGGCCGTCGATGCGGACGCCGTCCTTCACGATCCGCTTGCGCACGAGCTTCTTCGTGAGCGAACGGACAGCCTCCTTGATCTGCTTCTCCTTGCCGGCGTGCGCACCGGGGGCGTCGGGGGTGCCCGCCAACTGGGCCAGCACCTGCGACGTCGCCGCGTCGATCGCGGCGTTGCGGTCGGCCTTCAGCGAGATCGTGATGGCCGGCTGCAGCAGCGGGGTGCCGATTCGCTCGACCTCGGCGAAGAGGGCGTCGTCGTAGTCGAGCACCGGGACGTAGGACAGCGGGGCGATCGGGCCACGGGCCGCAACCACCTCGGCGACGAGGCGCCGCTGCGCCTCGATCGACTCCTTGATCCAACGCTTGGATGCCTCGAGACCGTCGGCGATGACCGCCTCGGTGACCTTCGGGGCGCCCTCGCCGTAGAACTCGAAGCTCTTCTCGGTGCCGCCGGCCTCGACCATCATGATCGCGACGTCGCCGTTGTCGAGCGCGCGTCCCGCCACGACGATCTCGAAGGTCGACGCGGCGCCCTCTTCGAACGTGGGGTGCGGAATCCAGGTGCCGTCCTGCGAGTACGCCAGACGCACAGCCCCGATCGGCCCCTCGAACGGGATGCCACTGATCATGAGCGCGGCGGACGACGCATTGATCGACAGCACGTCGTGCGGGTTCGCCTGGTCGGCGCCGATGACGGTGATGACGATCTGGGTCTCGTTGCGGTACCCGTCCGGGAAGGCGGGCCGCAGGGGGCGGTCAGTCAGGCGGCAGGTGAGGATCGCCTGCTGGCTCGGACGGCCCTCACGTCGGAAGAACGAACCGGGGATCTTGCCCGCGGCGTACGCGCGCTCCTCGACGTCCACCGTCAGTGGGAAGAAGTCGATGCCGTCGCGCACACCCTTGGCCGCATTGGCCGTGGCGAGGACCGAGGTCCTGCCGATGTTGGCGACGACCGCACCCTGCGACTGCAGGGCGAACTTCCCGGTCTCGAACGTGATGGTCTTGTCGGTCCCGCTGACGGGTGCCGACACTGAAATGGCCTTGGCCATGTCGGTGCTCCTTCGTGTCCCGGCCGGAGCCGGGTGTAGGGGGGCGACCGGTCGATTCTCAGTCGGCAGCCCCGCAGCGAACCGCCGCGGGACCCTCGACTGACAACCGAGGCCGGATCGCCCCGTGTGTGCGGCTTCCGCCTAGCGGCGGAGGCCGAGCTGATCGATCAACGAGCGGTACTGCTCGATGTCGCGCGCCTTCACGTAGTCCAGCATGCGCCTGCGGCGCCCCACCATCATCAGCAGTCCGCGACGGCTGTGGTGGTCCTTGGGGTGCGACTTCAGGTGCTCAGTCAGGCTGTTGATGCGATCCGTCAGGAGTGCAATCTGCACCTCGGGCGACCCCGTATCGGTGGGGTGCGCGCGGTGCGCGGCGATGACCTCGCTCTTCGGCGTGGTGGCCATGATGAAGGTGCTGCCTTTCGTGCGGCGGGCGCCGCCTTGGGTCGCCCCGGACCGGTCGGTCCGTCGGGCATCTCGAGCGAGCCGGAGCCCGCGCGGACCTCCACACCCTACCTCCCGGCGGGCACGGTGCGGTCGGTCGGTAATCTGCCCACGTGGCGGGCGATCTGGGCGAGCTCCGGTCGCGGATCGACCGGATCGACCGCGCGCTCGTCGACCTGCTCGCCGAACGGATGGATGCGTGCCGCGAGGTGGCCGACATCAAGTCGGCGACCGACGCGCCCATCATCGCCCCCGACCGGGTGCGCCAGGTACTGAGCGACCGGCGCCAGGCCGGCATCGACGCGGGGCTCGACCCCGACTTCGTCGAGCAGGTGTTCCGTGCCGTTCTCGCGGAGTCGCACCGGATCGAGGTCGCCAAGGGTCGGGCCGACGAACCGCCGCAGAAGATCGCCGGCGCGCTGGCGGGCGCGCTCGAGACGGCAGCAGTTCGGATCGACCACGTGGTGGTGCTGGTGGACGACATCCAGCCCGCGGCCGGGTTCCTCGCGTCGCTGGGCTTTGCGACGCGCGACGGCGGTGACGGCGTCGCGGCCGCCGAGGCGGGCGGCGCGACGATCGTCCTCGTCGACCCCCGGGCGGGGACCGAGGCCGCGGCTGCGCTGCGGCGCCACGGCTCCGGCGTGCGCTACGTGGCGGTGGAGGTGCTGAACGCCGCGTTCATCGGCGCGGCGCTCGGCGACGCGCGACGGGTCGCCGACGTCACGGTCGACGACCACGGCCACGAACAGGTGCTGAGCGTCGCCGACCCCGGTACGGGGCTGAGCATCGCCTTCATCAGCCGGGTCGGCCACCGGGTGCCGATCGACGCGGCGGCCATCCGGGCCCTCCTCGGGGCCGCGTCCCTCTGAGCCGTCGCCGCGGGCGCACCTGCGGTACGGTGATGGTCGCACGGCACGGCTCGGGGGTCCGCTTCCCTGTCACTGCGTTCGCCACGGGCGCCGGGCACTGACACCTGAACCACCGTTTGTTGGCAAGGAGGAGTCGGTGCGCGCCGTCGCAGCTGACCACGTGGATCCCACGTTGCTCGACCTCGTCGGGCGCGCACCGCTGCACGAGCTCATGGAGCTCGCGCGCGCCCGCCGTCCACGGACGCGCATCACGTACTCGCCGAAGGTGTTCGTCCCCGTCACGCGGCTCTGCCGAGACACGTGCGGCTACTGCACCTTCGCCACGATCCCGGCCCGCCTGCCGAGCCCGTACCTCTCACCCGATGAGATCGTCGCCATCGCACGCCACGGTGCGCGCACCGGCTGCCACGAGGCGCTGTTCACCCTCGGCGAGCGGCCGGAGCTGCGCTGGGAGGTCGCGCGCGACTGGCTGCGCGACCATGGCTACGACTCGACGATCCACTACGTGCACGACATGGCGCTGCTGGTGACGGCCGAGACCGGTCTGCTCGTGCACGCGAACGCCGGGGCCATCCATCCCGACGAGTTGGCGTCGCTGCGCGAGGTCGCCCCGTCGCAGGGAATGATGCTCGAGTCGCTGCGCGGGGACCTCGAGTGCCACCGCGGCGCGCCCGACAAGGAGCCGTCGCGCCGGCTCGCAACACTCGAGGCTGCGGGCGAGCTGCGCATTCCATTCACCACCGGCATCCTCGTCGGCATCGGCGAGGACCGGGCCGACCGGATCGAGGCGATTGCCGCCATCGCCGCGTCGCACATGCGCCATGGCCACGTGCAGGAGGTGATCGTCCAGAACTTCCTGCCGAAGCCGGGCACCGTGATGCGCACCGCTCCCGCGTGCCCGTCCGACGACTATCTCTGGACGATCGCGATGGCCCGGGTGCTGCTGCCGGACTCCGTGCACCTGCAGGCGCCGCCGAACCTGAGCGACGACTTCGCCTCGCTGCTCGACGCGGGCATCGACGACTGGGGTGGCGTCTCCCCCGTCACCGCCGACCACGTCAACCCGGAGCGCCCGTGGCCGGCGATCGACGCCCTGTCGGCCGCGACATCGTCGCGCGGCCTGCACCTTGCGCCGCGCCTGACGGTGCACCCCGAGTGGGCGCTGCGGCCCGACGAATGGATCGACGGGTCGCTGCACTTCGCCGTGCTGGACCGCAGCGACGCGGAGGGCCTCGGACGGGACGATCCCGGCCAGGCGTGGCCCGAGCGGGCGACCGCCGCCGACGTCGTCGGAGACGGCGCCGAGGTGGTGCTGGTCGGGCGCAGGTCGACCGCGTGGTACTCGGGCGCCAACGGCAGACCGCCCGCACTGGTGCGCGCACCGGAGCGGCCGCTGGCCGGACCCGTCGCCGACGTGCTCACCGGGGTCGCGCGGGGCGAGGAGGCCGGGGCGGACGAACTGCTCGCGCTGTTCGGGGCGCGCGGCGAAGAGGTCGCCGCAATCGCCACCGTTGCCGACGGAATGCGCCGTGACGCCGTCGGCGACGACGTCACGTGGGTGCACAACCGCAACATCAACTACACCAACGTCTGCACCTTCAAGTGCAGGTTCTGCGGGTTCTCGAAGGGGCCGCTCAGCCTGAACCTGCGCGGCACGCCATACCTGCTGACGCTCGACGACGTGGCGGCGCGAGCCGCCGAGGCGTGGGAGCTGGGGGCGACCGAGGTGACGCTGCAGGGCGGCATCCACCCCGACTTCGACGGCGACTACTACGTCGACGTGGCGCGCGCAGTGAAGGCGGCCGCACCGCACATCCACGTGCACGGGTTCACCGCGCTCGAGGTGACCGAGGGGGCGAAGCGCCTTGGCGAGCCACTCGGCTCGTACCTCCTCCGACTTCGCGAGGCCGGACTGGGATCGCTGCCCGGAACCGCCGCGGAGATCCTCGACGACGAGGTGCGCGCCGTGCTGTGCCCCGACAAGATCGGCACCGACGAGTGGCTCGACTGCCATCGCGAGGCGCACCTTGCCGGGCTGCGCTCGAACGTGACGATGATGTTCGGCTCCATCGAGCACCCCCGGAGTTGGGTGCGCCACCTGCTCGCCACCCGCGAGCTGCAGCGAGAGACCGGCGGGTTCACCGAGTTCGTCGGCCTGCCGTTCGTGCACATGGCCTCCCCGATCTACCTGCAGCGTCGCGCGCGCCGCGGCCCGACGTTCCGCGAGGTGCTGCTGGTGCACGCGATTGCGCGCATTGCGTACCGCGGGCTCGTCGACAACGTCCAGATCTCGTGGACGAAGGTCGGCGTCGCCGGCGCACGCCAGATGCTCGATGCGGGGTGCAACGACCTCGGCGGCACGCTGATGGACGAGAACATCTCGCGGGCCGCGGGCGCGAGCCACGGCCAGCGCATGGACGCCCATGCGTTCGCGTCGCTGGTGGAGCCGCTCGGGCGCCCGTTGCGCCAGCGGACGACGCTCTACGCCGAGCCGAGCGCCTCTCGCGCGGCAGCCACGTCGCGCTGAAGCTGGGCCTTCAGAGCGTCGAGTCCGTCGAACCTGCGCTCGCTGCGCAGGAACCGCTCGAACGTCACCTTGACGCGGCGCCCGTAGAGGTCGCCATCGAAGTCGATGAGGTGGGCCTCGAGTGTCGAGCGCGCCGCGCGCTCGACGACGGTCGGCCGGCGACCGAGGTTGATGGCGCACGGGCGCCACCCACCGTCGCCCGAGTCGAAGCGCCCCGCGTAGACACCGTCGGCGGGGAGGCAGATGCCGTCTGCGAGGTCGACATTGGCGGTGGGAAACCCGATCGTGCGCCCGCGGTGGTCGCCATGGACGACGGTTCCCCGCACCTCGAACGGGCGGCCCAGCAGAATGGCCGCCGACTCGACCTGACCGCCAGCGAGCGCACGGCGGATGGCAGTGCTGCTGACCGGTTCGGTCACGCCGTCCGGACGCGACATGAGCCGCACCGGAATGACCTCGAAGCCGTGCTCGGCGCC
>JBIIHV010000060.1:0-8420 GCA_044235415.1 Ilumatobacteraceae bacterium
CAGGTGCATCTGCAGCGTCGTCGGACCGCGCGCATCCCTCCCAGAATTCCGCGAACGTGCGGTCGTATGTCGCGACGTCCTCGACGCGGCGCACCAGCACGGTGCGCCCGGTCCAGTACGTGCCGTCGCGTGTGCCGAACCCGGTGCACCCGAGCGCGGCGATGAAGGTCGCCACCGAATCGGTCGGCACCGACAGTCCTGCACCGCGGAGCGCGCGCGCAAACGCGGCCGCGAGGAGGCGCGGATCGGTCACGGCTGGGCGGCGCGCGCGGCGGCGGCGCGGACGAGCTCGCCGATGCCGTGCTCTCGCACGAGTTCCTGGTCCTCGCGGTGCTTCAGCACGGCTCCAAGCGCGGACGTCGCCGCACGATCGTCGAGGTCGGCGAGTGCGAGTGCACCGAGCGCCTCGGCCCAGTCGATCGTCTCGGCGACGCCCGGCGGCTTCGCCAATCCGAGTCCACGGAGGATGCCGGCCGCGGCCGCGAGCTGCCGCGCGAGCACCGGCGGCACGGTCGGGACCGCGAGACGGAGGATGTCGACCTCGCGCTCGAACGACGGGTGCTCGACCCAATGGTAGAGGCAGCGGCGCTTCAGTGCGTCGTGCAGGTCGCGCGTGCGGTTCGACGTCAGCACCACCACGGGCGGCACCGCGGCGCGGATCGTGCCGAGCTCCGGCACGGTGACCTGGAAGTCGGACAGGACCTCGAGCAGGTAGGCCTCGAACTCGTCGTCGGCGCGGTCGACCTCGTCGATCAGCAGCACCGGCGGCACCGGTGCGGGCTCGAGGGCGCGCAGCAGCGGGCGCTTGACGAGGAAGCGCGCGTCGAACATCGACCGCTCGAGCGCGGCCGTGCCGGTGCTGCCGGCCTCGCCCGACGCCTCGGCGGCTCGCAGGTGCAGCAGTTGCCGGGCGTGGTCCCAGTCGTAGACGGCCTGCGAGGCGTCGATGCCCTCCCAGCACTGCAGGCGGATGAGCTCGCCACCCGTGAGCGCGGCGAGCGAGGTGGCGAGCGACGTCTTGCCGGTGCCGGGCTCGCCCTCCAGCAGCAGTGGCCGCGGCAGGGAGAGCGCGAGGAACGCGGCCGTCGCGATGCCCTCGTCCGCGAGGTAGCCGTGCCGGGCGAGTCCGGACGCGACGTCGGCTGCTCCGGTCGGCGTGGATCCGGTGCGCGACACGCCGCAAATCTACGGCGGCGCGGAGGCTAGGTGTCGAAGCCCAGCCCGAGGCGGTCGAGCAGGCGCAGCCACGCGTTGCGACGGCCGCTGCGGTCCTCGCGGTCGAGCGACCACCTCGTGAGCTGCACGGCGAGGAACCGGAAGGGTTCGGGCGGGAACGGCGTCGGCTTCGTCCGCGCGAACGACGTGCGGGTCGCCTCGGTCTCCCGCCCGTCGAGCATGTCGAGCATGACCTGCGCGCCGAAGCGCGAGCTGCCGGTGCCGAGGCCGGTGTAGCCGAGCGCGTAGGCCACGCGTCCGTCGAGTGCGCGTCCCCAGAACACGCTGAAGCGGCTGCACGTGTCGATCGCCCCGCCCCAGGCGTGCGAGAAGCGCACGCCGTCAAGCTGGGGGAACGTCTCGAAGAAGTGCTGCGAGAGCGTCGCCCACGTCTCGGGCCGCGACTCGAGGTCGCGGCTCATCTTGCCGCCGTAGTGGTAGATGGCGTCGTAGCCGCCCCAGAGGATCCGGTTGTCGGCGGTCAACCGGTAGTAGTGGAATTGGTTCGAGATGTCCGACAGCCCCTGCCGGTTCCGCCATCCGACGCTCTCGAGCTGCGCGGGTGTGAGGGGCTCGGTGGTCAGGCAGTAGTCGTAGACGGGGATCACGTAGTTGTGGATCCGCCGCAGCAGGGGCTTGAACGCGTTGGTCGCGATCGCGACGCGGCGCGCCTCGATGCGGGCGAGCGCCGTGTGCACCGTGACGCCCGTGCGGCTGCGCTCGAGCGACGTCGCGCGCGTGTCCTCGTAGATCCGCACGCCGAGCGACGCCGCCGCGCGCTTCAGGCCCCACGCGAGGCGCGCGGGATCGACCAGCGCTGTGGTGTGCTTCCGCCACAGCCCGCCGGTGAAGATGGGCGACGCGACCTCGCGGCGCACGGCGTCCGCATCGAGCAGCACCGCCTCCTGTCCCATGGCGAGGACCTGCTCGTAGTCCTCGCGCAGCTCGTCGAGGTACGACCCCGAGTGGCGGGTGCTGGCGATCTCGATCACGCCCGGGCGCTCGAAGTCGCAGTCGATGGCGTACCGGTCGATCGTCGCCGCGATCTCGTCGAGGTTGCGGGCGCCGAGGCGCTCGAGCAGCTCGACCTCGTCGGGGAAGCGCTGCTGCGCGTTGGCGATGCCATGGGTGAGGCTCGAGTCCATGAACCCGCCGTTGCGGCCGCTGGCCGCCGAGCCCACCTCGTGCGCCTCGATCAGCACCACGTCGCGCGAGGGATCGCGCTCCTTGGCGAGGATCGCGGTCCACAGGCCCGTGTACCCGCCGCCGACGATGCAGAGGTCGCAGGTCTCGTCGCGGACCGCCATCGGGTTCGCATCCGGTTCGTCGGCGTCGTCGAGCCAGTACGGGGACGGCTCTGCGTCGGCGATGGCCTCCAGATACCGCGAGTTGTGCCGGCCCGTCATGGGCGTTCCCACCACCTAACTGTCGCGCCAATCTACCAGTGCCCCGTGGCGCGGTTCTATGCTCTGCGCGCATGATCCAGCACGTAGTCGCGTTCACGTGGAAGCCGGGGATCCCCGACGGGCACGCGGACGCGGTGACTGCCGCGCTGCACGACCTTGTCCGGCACATCCCGGAGGTGCGCGACTACCGCTGCGGGGCGAACCTCGGCATCTCGCCGGCGGCCAATGCCGACTACGTGGTTGCGGCGTCCTTCGACGACGAGGCCGGATGGGCGGCCTACGACCGCCACCCGATGCACCACGAGGTGCGCGAGCGGATGTTCGTGCCGTGGGTGGCGTCCCGCACGTCGGCGCAGTTCCGCTTCGACGGCTGAGCCGCCGCGACGTCAGGTCGCGCGGCCCTCGAGCGCCCGGCGAACCAGCACGCGCGCGAGGTGCGCGCGGTACTCCGCCGACGCGTTGACGTCGGACGACGGGTCGGTGCCGTCGGCCGCGCGCCGCGACGCCTCGTCGACGCCAGCTCCGTCGCGGAGCGCGTCCATTGCGCCCTGCGCGAGCAGCGGCGTCGGGCCCATGTTCACCAGTGCGACACCCGAGTCGCGGCCGCGGCGCCACGCGGCGACGCCGACGATCGCCCAGTCCTGTGCGCGCCGCACGAACTTCTGGAAGCCCCATTCCGCGCCGGCCATCTTCGGCACGCGCACCTCGACGAGCAGCTCGTCGGCTGCGAGCACGGAGTCGAGGAACCCGCGGTAGAAGTCGCGTGCGGCGATCGTCCTCGTGCCGCGCGGGCCCGTCGCCACGTAGGACGCGCCGAGCGCGAGGGTCGTCGCGGGCAGGTCGCTCGCGGGGTCGGCATGGGCGATCGACCCGCCGATCGTCCCCCGGTGGCGCACCTGCGAGTCGCCAACGTGCGACGCCGCGCGGGCGAGCAGGGGCACGTGCTCGCGCACCAGCGGCGAGGTCTCGACGTCCATGTGCCGGGTGAGTGCGCCGATGGCGAGGTGGTCGCCGGCGTCGCGCACGTAGGAGAGCTCGCGGATCCGGCCCACGTCGACCAGCACCGACGGCTGGGCGAGCCGCAGCTTCATGAGGGGCACGAGGCTGTGCCCGCCCGCGAGGAACTTGGCCTCGTCGCCGTGCTGGGCGACCAGTGCGACCGCCTCCTCTGCCGATCCGGCGCGGACGTACTCGAACGGGGCGGGGATCACCGTCCGCCGCCCTTCGTCGCGGCGGCGAGCACCGCGGCGACGATGTTGTGGTACCCGGTGCAGCGGCAGAGGTTGCCCTCGAGACCCGTGCGCACCTCGTCCTCGGTGGGCGCCGGATTCTCGCGCAGCAGTCCGACGGCCGCCATCACCATGCCGGGCGTGCAGAAGCCGCACTGCAGGCCGTGATGGTCGGCGAACGCCTGCTGCATCGGGTGGAGTCCGTCGGGTCCGGCAAGGCCCTCGATCGTCGTCACCGCGCAGCCGTCCGCCTGCACCGCGAGGATCGTGCAGCTCTTGACCGCCTCGCCGTCGAGGTGCACGGTGCACGCGCCGCAGCTGGAGCTGTCGCACCCGATGTTCGTGCCGGTGAGGCCCGCCTGTTCGCGCAGCCAATGGACGAGGAGCGTGCGCGGCTCGACGTCCGACTGCTGGACGGTGCCGTTGACCTCGATGCTGATCCTCATGGCTCCTGCCTCCCCATCCTCATCCTGCCCCGTCGCGCAGGCACGGCGCCACCGGCGCCCGCTACCGCGAGAGCCGGTCGAGGCTGCGCCACGCGAACGTCAGCGTCAGCGCCGACAGGGCGCCG
Organism: Ilumatobacteraceae bacterium; assembly: GCA_044235415.1. Lineage (GTDB taxonomy): Bacteria > Actinomycetota > Acidimicrobiia > Acidimicrobiales > Ilumatobacteraceae > UBA3006. The sequence continues at coordinate 4,422 of JBIIHV010000060.1, forward strand.
ATCGCAACGAGTCCACCCCAGGTGTTCGCCCAGGCGACGTTGCCGCCGGAGGCCGACGTCACGAGTCCCTCCCGCGCGAGGCGGAGGATGTTGGTCATGGGGTTGATCCTCGCCACGGAGTGCAGCCAGCCACGGATCAATGCGAGCGGCATCTGCGCCGACGACAGGTAGAGCACGATGAACACCGTGAGCTGCATGACGGCGGCGGCGCGCATGTCGCGGAACCGGTATGCGAGGCCGAGCCCCCAGCCGAGCGCCATGGTCGCGGTGCCCAGGGAGGCCGCGAGCAGCGTGAGGATCCCGAGGAGCCCCCCGGTGAAGCGCACGCCGAGCAGCACGCCCACCGGCACGACCACGAGGTTCAGCAGCAGTGCGCGGAACCACGAGGCGAACAGCGCGCCGAGGATGATCGAGGCGCGCGGGGCGGGTGACATGCGCAGCCGGTCGTAGAACCCCGTCTGGATGTCGCGGATGGCGGAGAAACCCTGGCCGATGCCGCTGAACGCGGACCCGAAGCAGATGCCGAGCGGCATGAACCAGTTCACCGAACGGTCGGTCGGGAAGCCGGGCAGCTTGGTGATCGCGGCGAAGGTTCCGGCGAAGGCGATCATCGTGAAGATCGGCATCATCAGCGCGGGCATGAAGGCGCTGGGCAGGCGCACGATGCCGCGAAGGTTGCGGACCGAGATGGCGCGGGCGCTGCGCACCGTCTCGCGGAGGGATGCGCCGCTCATCGCGCCGCCAGTTTCCTGCGCAGCGCGCGGAGCGCGAGCAGCACTGCCGCCGCGCACGCGCCGAGCGGGATCAGGATCGCCTGCAGCACCGCGGTGCCCGAGTACCCCGTCAGCACGAGCTCGCGCAGGCCCTCGACGAGGTACGAGATGGGGTTGGCGTCGGCGATCGCCCGGTAGGCGCCGCTCATCGTCTCGCGCGGGAAGAAGGCGCTCGAGAAGAACAGCAGCACGAACAGCAGCGGAAACGACCCCGGCACCGCCTCGGCCGAACCTGTGCGGATGGCGACGGTCGACATCAGCGAGCCGATCGCCAGCGCCACGATGCCGCCGCTGAGGACCATCACGGCCGCGCCGGGGATGCCGGAGCGCACCGTCGCGCCGAACGGCCACAGCACCGCGATGAACACGGCGGCCTGTGCGGCACCGAAGATCGCGCTGCCGGCGAGTCGTCCTATGAGGATGCCCGTGCGGGGCGTCGGTGCGGCCAGCAGGCGGTCGAAGAAGCCGTTTTCGATGTCGGTGGCGAGCGCCGCTGCGCCCGTCACCGAGCCGAACAGCACGCCCTGCACGACGGTCGCCGCGAGCGAGAACTGCAGGAACGAGTCGACCTTCGGGAATCCGTCGAGCGTCGTCGCCCGGTCGAACGACGCGGCGCCGAGCGCCGCGAAGAACAGCGGGAAGATCACGCTCGGTGCGACCAGCGCAGGTTGGCGGAACGTCTCGCGCGTCGAGCGCCGGGCCAGCGCCGCAACCTGGCGCAGCGCCAGGCCGCGGGTGGGTGCGGTGGCGGCGACGGTCACTCGCCCTCCAGGCGGTGGCCGGTCGCCTCGGCGAAGACGTCGTCGAGGCTCGGCTCGTTGATCTCCAGGTGCTGCAGTCGCACGCCGGCCTCGTCGAGCCTTCGCACGACGTCGGTCACCGCGCGCGCACCGTCGCGGAGCCCGACGCCGAGCGTTCCCTCCGCCGTGGGGCGGGACTCGCCGAACTCCTGCAGCACCGCTCGCGCGGCGTCCGCCTGCTCGCGCGGCACCGCGACGAGCAGCGTGGGCGACCCCACCTCGGCCTTCAGGTCGCGCGGCCGGCCCTCGCGCACGATCCGCCCCTTGTCGATGATCGCGATGCGGTCGGCGAGCTGGTCGGCCTCCTCGAGGTACTGGGTCGTGAGCAGCACGGTGGTGCCCTCGCGGTTCAGGCGACGCACCTCCTCCCAGAGCGTCATGCGGCTCATCGGGTCGAGACCGGTGGTCGGCTCGTCGAGGAACAGCACCGTCGGCTCGTGGATGAGCGACAGGGCGAGGTCGAGCCTGCGGCGCATGCCGCCGGAGTAGGTGCCGACGCGCCGGTCGGCGGCGGCAGTCAGCCCCACCCGCTCCAGCAGATCGGCGGCGCGCGACTTCACCTTGCCCGACGGGATGCCGTAGAGCACGGCTTGCAGCCGGAGCAGTTCGTTGCCGGTCATCAGCGGGTCGATGGCCGCGTCCTGCAGCGCCACGCCGATGCGGCGCCGGACTTCGTCGGGGTGCGTGGCGACGTCGAAGCCGGCGACGATGGCTCGGCCGGACGTGGGGCGCAGGAGCGTGGTCAGCATCCTCACCGCGGTGCTCTTGCCGGCGCCGTTCGGGCCGAGGAAGCCGAAGATCTCCCCGGCGTTGACGGTCATGTCGATGCCGTCGACGGCGCGGAGGTCGCCGAAGGTGCGCACGAGCCGCTCGGCGACGATGGGCGCTCCCACGGAGTGTGCGCTCACGGCGCCACCGTCGTGTCCGTGGCCGTGCCGGGAACGGATGTCGGTGCGACCTCCGACTGCGCGCGCTGCAGCGTCCGCACCAGCATCATGCCGGACACGACCGTGTACGGCCAGCGGTCGGGCATGTCGGCCGAGAGCTCCGGCACTTCCATCATCGGGATCCTCCGTTCGTCGGGCTTGAGGTAACCGAGCTGCGCGCGGATGGCGGCCCGCAAACCCTCGGGCGACTGCAGGTACGCAATGTCGTTCTGCAGGCGTTCGATCGTGTCCTCGTACATCGCGTACTCGCGGGTGCGGCGCTCGAGGATGCGCCGCTGCTCCAGCCACGTGCCGACCGGCACGGTGAACAGCGCGGCGGCGATCACGGCGAGGAGCAACAGCACGAGCGGGGTGGCCCACCGTCCCCTCCGGTGACGCCTCACCGGCACCGAGATGGTGGGGTCGCTCACGTCGAACATTGTGCCGTGCCGTCGCGCGCCGACGGGGCTCGGAGGATCAGGCGGGACGCGGAGCCAGCGCCGAGCGGCCGGGGTACCGCGCAGCAGCGCCGAGCGCCTCCTCGATCCGCAGGAGTTGGTTGTACTTCGCGACGCGGTCGCTGCGGGCCGGAGCACCCGTCTTGATCTGGCCGCAGCCCGTTGCCACGGCGAGGTCGGCGATCGTGGAGTCCTCGGTCTCGCCGCTGCGGTGGCTCATGACGCACGTGTAGCCGTGCGCGGCTGCGAGCCGCATCGTCTCGAGCGTCTCGGTGAGCGTGCCGATCTGGTTCACCTTCACCAGCACGCTGTTCGCGGTGCGCGTCTCGATGCCGCGCTGCAACCGGGCCGCGTTGGTGACGAACAGGTCGTCGCCGACGAGCTGGATGCGGTCGCCGAGCCGGGCGGTGAGCGACGCCCATCCGTCCCAGTCGTCCTCTGCCATGCCGTCCTCGATCGACACGATCGGGTAGCGGTCGGCGAGCGACTCCCACCACGCCGCGAGCTCGTCGGCGGTCAGGCTCCGGCCCTCGCCCTCGAGGTGGTAGCGCCCCTCGCGGAACAGCTCGCTCATCGCCGGGTCGAGGGCGATGGCGACGTCGCGTCCGGGCGAGAATCCCGCGGCTTCGATGGCGTCGACGAGCACGGCGATCGCAGCCTCGTTGTCCGGCAGGTCGGGGGCGAACCCGCCCTCGTCGCCGACGGCGGTGGAGAGCCCGCGGGACGCGAGGATCGCGCGCAGCGCGTGGTACGTCTCGGTGCCCCAACGCAGCGCCTCGCGGAACGACGGCGCGCCGACCGGCATCACCATGAACTCCTGGAGGTCGACCGAGTTGTCGGCGTGTGCCCCACCGTTCAGCACGTTCATCATCGGCACGGGCAGCACGGCTGCCGACTCCCCGCCGAGGTGGCGCCACAACGGCCGGCCCGCGTGCGCGGCCGCCGCACGCGCGGTTGCGAGGCTGGTGCCGAGCATCGCATTCGCCCCGAGACGCGACTTGTTGGGCGTGCCGTCGAGCGCGATCAACGCGCGGTCGAGCCC
>JBIIHV010000061.1:0-8363 GCA_044235415.1 Ilumatobacteraceae bacterium
GGTTCGGCACACGCGACGGCACGTACTGGACCGGGCGCACCGTGCTGGTGCGCCGCGTCGAGGACGTCGCGACATACGACCGCACGTTCGCGGAATTCTGGGAGGGATGCGCGCGGTCCGACGACGTCGCAGATGCACCTGCCGAGACCGCGTCACTGGCCATGGACGATGGCGATGCGGGTGCAGATCCCGGCGACACACCCGGCAGCAACGGCACCACGATCACCCTCAGGTGGTCGCCAGTCGAGTCGCTGCGCAACAAGGACTTCGCGGCGTGCACGGCCGACGAGCTCCGCGACGCGGCGCGCGCGATCGCATCGCTCCGCGTGCACGGCTCGGTCCGCCGCTCGCGGAGGCTCCACCCCGTGCGCGGCCGCGGCACGCACCATGATCCGAGGGCGACGCTCCGCGCCTCCCTGCGCACGCGCGGTGAACCGCTGCGGCTGCACCGGCGCGCCAGGACCGACGCGCCGCGGCGCCTCGTCCTGCTGCTCGACGTGTCGGGAAGCATGGAGACGTATGCGCGCGCGATGCTGCGGTTCGCGCAGGCCGCAGTCGCCGGGCAGCGGCGCGTCGAGGCCTTTGCCTTCTCGACGCGGCTCACGCGCCTGACCCGCGACCTGGCCGGCCGGGACGCCGACCGTGCCATCTCGCGCGCATCGCGGGCCGTGCCCGACTGGAGCAGCGGGACCCGGCTCGGGGGCTGCCTCCGCGAGTTCAACGACCGCTGGGGCACGAGGGGCATGGCCCGCGGCGCCGACGTGGTCATCCTGAGCGACGGCTGGGACCGTGGCGACCCCGCAGAACTCGCGCGCGAGATGGGGCGGCTCGGACGCGTGACCCACCGCACGATCTGGGTGAACCCGCTCAAGTCGACGCCGGGCTACGCGCCGCTCGCCCGCGGGATGGCGGCGGCCCTCCCCCACGTCGACGAATTCGTGGAGGGCCACTCGCTCGGCTCGCTCGAGCGCCTCGCAACGGTGCTCGCACGGGGTTGACTGGGGACGTGCGCGACCTCCTCGACGACCTCGACCGGTGGCGCGCCGCCGGCAAGCGCGTCGCGCTGGCGCGCGTCGTCGACATCGAGGGCTCCGGCCCGCGCGACCCCGGAGCCGCGATGGCCGTGAACGAGGACGGAGAGGTCGTCGGCTCGGTGAGCGGCGGCTGCGTCGAGGGTGCGGTCGTCGGCGAGGCACTGGAGGTGCTGCGCGACGGCACCGCGCGCCTCGCGCGGTTCGGCTATTCCGACGACGAGGCCTTCGCGGTCGGTCTGACGTGCGGAGGCACGATCCACCTGTTGATCGAGCCGCTCGACTGGTGAGCCGGGCCGTGCCGCTCTTCGGCCGCTTCTCCGGGCTGGTGCGCGCCTCCCGTCCGGTCGCCCTCGTCACCGTGCTCGACGGCAGGCACACCGGATCGACCATGCTCGTGGTGCCCGACGGCGACCCGGAGGGCACGCTCGGCCACCCCGAGCTCGACCGCGTCGTGGCGCGCGACGCAGTGGGAGAGCTCGAGGCCGGCCGCACGGGCGTGCGCCGGTACGGCCCGCGCGGCCAGGTGACGCCGGAGGACCTCCGCGACGAGCCCACGATCCGCGTATTCGTCAACTCGTTCGCGCCACCGCCGCAGATGTGGATCTTCGGCGCCGTCGACTTCACGGCCGCGCTCGCCCGCGCCGCGAAGCTGCTCGGCTACCGCGTGCTCGTGTGCGACGCGCGCGAGGTGTTCGCGACCGCGCGCCGGTTCCCCATGGCCGACGAGGTGCTGGTGTCATGGCCGGGGCCGGTGTTCGCCGAGCGTGGTGCGGCGCTCGGCGCGCGCGACGCGGTCTGCATCCTCACCCACGACCCGAAATTCGACGTCCCCGCCATCGCGGGCGCGCTCGGGACGCAGGTGGGCTACATCGGCGTGATGGGCAGCAGGCGCACGCACGCCACGCGGCTCGAGCGGCTCGCCGAGGCGGGAATCGACGACCCCGCGGGGCTCGCGCGGTTGATGGCGCCGATCGGCCTCGACATCGGTGCGCGCACCCCGGAGGAGACTGCCGTCTCGATCTGCGGCGAGATCATCGCCCGGCGCACGGGCCGCGGCGCACCGTCCCTGCGCGACGGCGACGGACCGATCCACCGGCCGTGACCGGCGACGCACCACGCGCCAGGACCCTCGCCGTGCTGCTCGCCGCCGGCGGCGGCACGAGGTACTCGGGGCCGTCGCACAAGCTCCTCGCCGTCGTCGGCGGACGTGCCGTGTGGCGGTGGTCGCTCGATGCAGCGATCGAGTCCGGCATTGGACCCGTCGCCGTCGTCACCGGGTGCGCCGAACTCGCGCTGCCCGAGGGGGTCGAGGAGCTGCACAACCCGGGATGGGCGGACGGACTGGCGGGGTCGCTCCGGCTCGCCGTGCTCCGTGCGCGCGAGCTCGGGGCGGACGCGATCGTCGTCGGGCTCGGCGACCAGCCGTGCGTCGGACCGGACGCGTGGCGGCGCGTCGCCGCCGCCTCCACCGACCTCGCCGTCGCGACCTATGGCGGCGTGCGCGGCAACCCCGTCCGGATCGCCGCGACGCTGTGGCCGTCCCTGCCCGTCGACGGCGACGAGGGTGCGCGCGGGCTGCTCCGCGGGCGCCCCGATCTGGTGTCGGAAGTACCCTGTGTCGGGTCGCCGGCCGACGTCGACACCGCCGAGGACCTCGCTCGCGTCGAGCGGCTGCTCGTCGCCGGACCCTAGGAGGACGCCATGCAGCTCGACCACCGCTTCACCGTAAAGGTGCCCGTCGACCGCGCGTGGGCCGTCCTCACCGACGTCGAACGCATCGCCCCGTGCCTGCCGGGGGCCCAGCTCACCGGCGTCGACGGCGACGCGTACACCGGCCACGTCAAGGTGAAGGTCGGGCCGATCGTCGCCCAGTTCGCGGGCAGGGCCACGTTCGTGCAACGCGACGACGCCGCGCACGTGGCGGTGCTGCGCGGCGAGGGACGCGACACGGGCGGCAAGGGGTCTGCCTCGGCCACCATCACCGCGTCCCTCTCCGACGCGGGCAACGGCGAAACGGAGTGCACCGTGCGCACCGACCTCACCATCTCGGGGAAGGTGGCGCAGTTCGGACGCGGCGCCCTCGCCGACGTGAGCGACAAGCTCCTCGCGCAGTTCGTCGCGAACCTCGACGCACTGATCGCCGCCGATCCGGACGGCAGGTCGCCGGCGTCCGCTGCGCCGGGCCAGTCGGACGCGGCACCGGTCGACTTGCTCGCCGTCGCCGGCGCCCCGGTGCTCGCGCGCCTCGTCCCCGTGCTGCTGGTCGTGGCGGCCGTCGCCGCCGTCGTCATCGGTGTACTCCTCCGCTGACGCCGACGACCTCCGGGTCGCCGAGCTGCTCGGCCGGCGTCCCACCGGCCGGTACGAGGTCGTCGTCCGCCGTCGCGACGGCGACCCCGTCGTCATCCGCAACCATCCGCTGCTCGACGACGGCACGCCCATGCCCACGCGCTATTGGCTCGTCGGTGCGAACGAGTCGGCGATGGTCGGTCGCCTCGAGTCCGACGGCGGCGTCGCGCGGGCCGAGGCCGCAGTGCCGCCGGACGAGGTCGCCGCGACGCACCGCCGGCACGCCGCCGAGCGCGACGCCGCGATGCCCGGGTCGCACGACGGGCCGAGACCGAGCGGCGGCGTCGGCGGCACGCGCGAGGGCGTCAAGTGCCTGCACGCGCACCTCGCCTCCTGGCTCGCCCGCGGCGACGATCCGGTCGGCGCCTGGACCGCGGCACAGCTCGGCGTGGTGCGCGACGACTACGACGTCGCCCCCATCCCCGGGGTTGCCGCGGCGCAGACGCCGGGCAACCTCGCCGTCGCGACCGCCGCCCGACCCGTCGCCGCAATCGACGTCGGCACCAACTCGACCAACCTCCTCGTCGTCGCCGGCGACGGCACCGAGCTGCTCCGCGAGTTCTCGACGACGAGACTCGGCCGCGGCGTCGCATCGTCGGGCGTGCTCGACGGCGGTGCCATCGACGACACCGTCGCGTGCCTCGCGCGCTACCGGTCACTGGCGGCGTCGCTCGGCGCCGGAGATCCGGTGGTGGCGGCGACCGAGGCGTGCCGACGCGCCGCGAACGCCGCAGCGTTCCTCGACCGCGCAGCGGTCGCGTGCGGCACGAGGCCCGAGGTGCTCGACCCCGCGCGCGAGGCGGCATTGACCTGGCGGGGCGCGCTCGGGCGCCTGCCCTCCGTCGACGGCCCGACATTGCTGGTCGACGTGGGCGGCGGCAGCACCGAGGTCGCGTTCGGCGGTGCGGATCCGGTCCTGACGGCGAGCCTCGCGCACGGCGCAGTGACCGTTACCGAGGCCGAACTGCAGCACGATCCGCCGCGCCCCGAGGAACTCCTGAACGCCATCGGCCACGCATCGGACTTTGCCGAGGACCTCGCCCGTCAGCACCCGGAACTCCTCGGCGCGGGGCGCGCCGTCGGCGTGGCCGGCACGGTCGCGACGATGGCGGCGCTCGACCTGGGCCGGTTCGATCCTGCGTCGATCCACGGACACGTGCTGTCTCGCGGTGCCGTCGAGGACGCGTTCCGGGCGATCGCCACCGAGGCCATCGACGACCGCAGGCACAATCCCGGGCTGCCCTCCGACCGCGCCGACACCGTCGTCGGCGGCTGCTGCCTGCTGCTCGGCGTCATGCGCAAGCTCCGGATCGAGGAGCTCACCGTCTCCCTCGGCAACGTGCTCGACGGCCTCGTCATGGAACAATTGCGCGCGAGATGACGCGCCGCCCCCACCCCTCGATCGTCTCCGTCGCGTCCCCGATCCGGCTGTACGGTCGGCGCACCGTGCTGCGCCCGCTCGCGGCGCACGACTTCGAGGCTTGGAGCGAGGTGCGCACCCGCAACACGGAGTGGCTCGCGAAGTGGGAGCCGCTGCCACCGCCCAATTCGCCCGACCCCGCCCGCAGCCGCGAGGCGTTCGCCGGCAGGTGCTCGGCGCGCGACCGCGAGCGGCAGTCGGGCGGGGGCTACGCGTTCGGCATCTTCGTCGACGGAGCGCTCGCAGGCGAGATCAACCTGAACAACGTGCTGCGAGGGGCGCTGCAGGGAGCGACCATCGGCTACTGGATCGACGAGGCGCGGGCCGGGCGCGGCTACATGGCCGAGTCCGTCGTGGTGCTCGCGCAATTCGCGTTCGACGAGCTGCGCCTGCACCGGCTGGAGATCTGCATCATCCCGCGCAACCGCAACAGCAGGCGCGTGATGGAGAAGCTCGGCATCCGCGAGGAGGGCGTCGCGGAGCGGTTCCTCGAGATCAACGGCACGTGGGAGGACCACGTGCGATACGGCTTCACCGTCGAGGAGTGGCGCGAGCGGCGCGAGGAGCTCGCGTCCGCGTGGCTCTGACCCCGCCGACTACCGGCTGCTGATCCGGGCCTGCAGCCGGGCGAGCCGCTCGGCGAACCACGGCTGGCGCGTGCTCCAGATCTGCGGGTCGAGCTCGCGCGCGACGGCGTCGTCGTGGGACGCAACCTGCGCCATCGCGGCGATGGTGCGCTTCACCTCGATGGCGAGCTCCCTCGGTGCCGCCGCGGCCCGGGCGGCCAGCGTCCGAGCCTCCTCCATCAACGCCCCGTCGTCGACGCAGCGCCACGCCAGGCCGGTCCGGACCGCCTCCTCGGCGTCGAGCACCTCGCCGAAGAGCACCGTTGCGGCCGTCGCCTGAGGCCCGACCGCGCGACGCATCATCCAGGTGTGGCCCCCGCCGGGGTGGATGCCCAGCTGCAGGAACCGCGTGTCGAAGCGCGCCCTACGACCGACGATCCTCACGTCGCAGCAGAGTGCGAGGTTCATGCCCGCACCCACGGCCGGACCGTTCACGGCCGCGACCGTCGGCAGGGGGCAGCGCGACACCCGCATGAACCCCTCGTAGATCGACATCAGCGATGCAGGCGTCGACTCCGCGAGGTTGCCGAGGTTCGCGCCCGCACAGAACGCGGGACCGGCACCCGTCACGACGACTGCCCCCACGCCTCCGTCCGATTCGAACCGGTCGAGTGCACCGACGATGCCATCCACCATCGCCGCAGTGAGCGTGTTGCGTTCGTCCGGGTTGTTGAGGACGAGAATCCCGACGCCGCCGATGATCTCCGTGCGCACGACCGCCATGGCGCCAACCATAGACGGGTGTCCGACCTTCCGCTCCCGCACCGCACGATGTACCCTCGTCCCAGTGCTCGACCACGTGTTCACCGACGCGATCAGCGCGCTTCGCGATGCGTTCGCAAAGGCGTACCTGGAGCGGCAGGCCTTCGAGGAGCACTTCCAGTCCGACATCCTCGTCGGCGACCTTGTGTGGGAGACGAGCTATGGACTGCCCGGCGAGGGCAGCCCGCCGCGGGTGCTCTCCCACATCATCTTCAACTGGCCGAGCTGGAGCCAGGCGATGTATCGCCGGTGGTATGTCGAGGAAGTCTTCGATCTCCCGCCCGCCATCGACATCGAGGTCGTCTTCCGCGTGCAGCGTCTGGCCGGCCAGCCCGATGCGTCCGTCGCCGACACCGTGGCGGGTCCGACCAGCCCGCCCATCGGGTCCGGCGTCCTCGAACGGCTCGGCGCGACCGTCGAGATCCTCCACCCCACTGGAGAGGCCGCCGAGTTCGCGATCGAGGTGGCGTACGAGGGGTCCTACGAACTCGCCGAGGAGACCCTCGCCGACGGCTCCAGTGCACTCCTTGACGACCATTTCGGCGCCCTCGGCGGGTGGATCGCCTCCACCCTCGTCCGACTCGGCGACCTCGGACTCACCCACCTACCCGCGGAGGACCCATGACCGATCCACGACGATCGTCCCGAAGCCGCCGAGGATCTGCGGATGAACGCCAGGTAACCGCACCGCCCCCGATTCGTCGGGTAGCGTCCTCTCGCGTGAAAGCAACCCCCGAAAAGCAGATGCGCAAGTTGATCGATGAGGCCGAGCAGGCCCTTTCGGAGCGGCTCTACCAGATCCGTTCCGACCGGGGCCTGACCCAGACCGAACTGTCGGCCATGGCTGGCGTCGACCGCAAGACCATCAACCGGATCGAGAACGGGCACTTTTCGCCCTCGATCGACACGTTGATCCGGCTGTCGATCGTCCTCAAGGTCCCGGTCGCCAAGCTCGTCTCGTAGCGTCCCGCGGCTCAGCGACCGCCGAGCCGCGAGACGATTTCGATCACGGCGTCGCGGCACAGCTCGGCAACCCGTTCATACTGCTCCTCGAGGATCGCACCATCAGGGTGCATCTCGAACGCGGGCTGGGCGTCGTCGGCGTGCATGGTCGCCGATTCCCATGAGCCGTCGAGGTCGTAGCGCGCGAGGCTCAGCACCGTCGCGCCGCATCGCGAGAGGAAGTCGACCTCGACCGGCGCCGTACCGCACCCCGTAAGGGTCACGATCTGCAGCACCCCCTCGGCCGGTTCGAGATGGTTGATGTGGCGCGCGGCGAAGCGTTCTCCCTGCACGCGCGCCATCCTCGGGTCGGACAGAGCCGTCGCCCCGAGGACCTCCACCGTCACCGGGCGCACCGGAGCCGGCAACGCCACCGAGAGACCCACGCCGATGTAGTGCGCGATGGAGCCATTGAGGACCGGGACCCGGTCCGACACCACGACCCGCCGGTTGACAGTTGTCACGAACGTCACTTTCCGCGAGGGGTGTCGCGCAGATAGTACACACGCTACACAGGTGTAACTATCCCTCTCATGGGATACTAGGAATCTTCCGAGACACGTGGGACGTTCCGACTCGTGTCGCGGGTGGCGGAGGATATATCGGGCGGGGCGCCCGACGAACCGCTCGCGCGGGATCAGCGCCCGAGCACCGCGCCGCGCAGATCGGCCGGCACCAGGTCGCGCAACGGCACCAACGGACGCGGACCGACGTGGCTGATCGCCTCCGACGCCGCGATCGAGCCGAGGCGCCCGCAGTCGGCGACGTCGAGGCCGCGGACCATGCCGACGAGGAAGCCCGCCGCGTAGAGGTCGCCCGCACCCGTGGCGTCGACCACCCGGGGTACCGGCACCGGATCCACCGTCACGAGACGGTCGGCGTCGACCACGACCGAACCGCGGCTGTCGCGGGTGATCGCGGCGAACTCGCAGTCGTCGCGGAGGCGCGCGACCGCGGCCGCAAAGTCGGACTGCCGGTAGAGCGAGAGCAACTCGGCTTCGTTGCTGAAGAGCACGTCGACGTCGTCCCGCACCAGCGAGAGGAAGTCGTCGCGGTGCCGCTCGACGCAGAACGAGTCGGAGAGCGTCAGCGCCACCCGCCGGCCGGCGGCGTGCGCCGCGGCCGCCGCGACGCGGAAGGCGTCCTTCGCCTCCGGCCGGTCGTAGAGGT
>JBIIHV010000062.1:0-8351 GCA_044235415.1 Ilumatobacteraceae bacterium
GGCGTGACGCCCGGTCTCGTGCGACTCTCGGTCGGCCTCGAGTCGGTGGAGGACATCCTGTCCGACCTCGACGCGGGCTTCGCCGCCGCGAAGTAGGGCGGCAATACTTGGTGGCGTGACCATCCGACGCTCAGCCACCGTCATCGCCCCGACCCTGCTCGTCGCCGCCGTCCTTGCGGCGTGCGGCGGGTCTGGAGTCGGCTCCGAGGCGGTCGCAGGCGGCCCGTGCGGGCGCGGCGAGATCTTCGAGATTGCCGTGCTCGCGGGGGGCGGGGCGCTCCGGTGCGAGCTGGTGGAGGGCACGAGCCTGCACTCCGACGACCCCGCTCGCGCCGCGCGATTCGAATGGCGCGAACTTCCGGCGGACGAGCTCGAGACGGCACGGGCGACCGGCCCCAACGTTCGGGCCGACGGATCGAGCACGCTCGCCCCGATGATGACGGTCGCCGCGAAGTACTTCGAGAACACCTCGAAGTCGGTCAACGGCGGCGACGCCGTGAGGATCGCCGTCGGCATCTCCGGCACGGGTGGCGGGTTCGAGAAGTTCTGCAGCGGCGAGACGGACCTCTCCAATGCGTCGAGGCCCATCAAGGACGAGGAAGCATCGCAGTGCGCGGCCAACGGCGTGGAATACGACGAGTTGCGCGTCGCGTTGGACGGGCTCGCAGTGGTCGTCAACAACTCCAACGACTGGGCGAAGTGCCTGACGATGGGCGAACTTTCCGCGATCTGGTCGCCCGACAGCACGATCTCGTCGTGGGCCGACGTGCGCCAGGGCTTCCCCGACGAGCCTCTGCGACTGTTCGGCGCGGGGACGGATTCGGGCACGTTCGACACCTTCAGCGAGCTGGTCGGCGGCACCGCAAAGGCGCTGCGCAAGGACGTGGACACCTCCGAGGACGACAACGTCACGGTCCGGGGCGTGTCGGAGACGGCGGGCGGCATGGGCTACTTCGGGTTGTCCTATGCCGTCGAAAACGCCGACCTCGTGCACCCCGTCGAGGTCGATTCCGGCTCGGGATGCACCGAGCCGTCCGAGGCGTCGGTGCAGGACGGCTCGTATCCGCTGGCGCGCGATCTGTACGTCTACGCCAAGCACTCGTCCGTCGTGGACAATCCGGGCGCGCGGGCGTTCCTGACGTTCCTGGCCCGCCACTCGGCGCAGATCGCGCGCGACGCGCTCTTCGTCCCGCTGACCGATGCGGAGTCCGCGGAGCTCCTCCGGCGCGTCGTCGACATCGGCTCCTGAGCCGGCCACGCGGGAGTTCACCGCTCGTTCACCGACATTTCCCCTGGGGTTCCGGCGGGGGTCGGGTTCCGTTGGTGTGCGTTTCCTACCGTCCCCGTCGTCGGATCCATCCGGGGTCCGGACAAAGGAGACCACACACCAATGGCACACCAGTCACAGACGGTGCGCATGGCCCGCGGGATCGCCGTCGCGCTCGTCGCCGGCACCATCGCGGTCGCCGCACCGACCGCTTCGGCGGCCAGCCCGACGGCGAAGGCCGGCGATTCGTGCAAGAAGAGCCAGGCCTATGCGATGCAGAAGGTCGGCAACAGCTACATCCGCTGCGAGATCGTGCCCGGCACGTCGCTCCACGCGTCGACGAAGGACAAGGAGGCGAAGTTCCGCTGGACCGCCTCCACGGTCGGTCAGTGGACGCTCTCCAGCGCACAGGACGCGACGATCCGCATCGACGGCTCGAGCACGGTCGCGCCGCTGTCGACGGTCGCCGCCAAGTACTTTGAGACGGCCACCAACAGCGTGCACAAGGGCAAGGGCGTGAAGGTCGCCGTTGGCATCTCGGGCACCGGCGGTGGGTTCGAGAAGTTCTGCAAGGGCGAGACCGACATCTCGAACGCGTCGCGCAAGATCTCCTCGAAGGAGATCGCAGCCTGCGCAGCAAACGGCATCCAGTACACCGAGGTGCTCATCGCCAACGACGGTCTGTCCGTGGTGGTGAACCCCAGCCTGGTCAAGAAGGGCGTCAAGTGCGTCACCATGACCGAGCTGAAGGCCATCTGGAACGACGGCAGCACGATCACCAACTGGTCCCAGGTCCGCGCGGGATTCCCCGACCAGCGCATGCGCCTCTTCGGTGCGGGCACCGACTCGGGCACATTTGATGCCTTCACCGAGATGGTGAACGGCCGCGCCAAGGTCGCCCGCAAGGACGTCGACACGTCCGAGGACGACAACGTCACGGTCCGCGGCGTGTCCAGCGACAACGGTGGCATCGGCTACTTCGGCCTCTCCTACGCAATCGAGAACGCCAAGAAGGTGACCGCCCTCCAGGTCGACAAGGGCGCCGGATGCGTCGATCCGACCAAGGCGACCGTCCAGAACGGTTCGTACGCACTGTCCCGTCCGCTGTTCATCTACGTGAAGAACTCGTCGGTGTCGACCAGCGAGGCGGTCGGTGCATTCGTCCAGTTCTACGTGGAGAACCTCAAGCAGATCAGCGAGGACGCGGTGTTCGTGCCCCTGACCCCGAAGCAGCGCACCCAGCTCGCAACGGACATGGCCAAGATCACAAAGCTCCCGAAGCCGAAGAAGAAGTAGCAACTGCCCGTTCCGTCGCCCACCCGCGGTGCTCCGCACCGCGGGTGGGCGTCACGGTTCCCCGAACAACTACTGTTCCGCCGCGATCCCCTCTCAACCTCCGGAGTCTGCGTTCACATGAGCACCACCGCGACCAGCGCAGCGACCAGGCAGCCGGCGTCGCTCCAGCCGTCCGGACGCAAGCGTCGGCAGCAGGCGGTCGAGAAGGTCGTTGTCGCCGTCCTGGCGCTCATCGCCTCCTCGGGCGTGCTGGTCACCTCGATCGTGGTGCTCGCACTGATCCGCCCGACGGTGGACTTCTTCCGGACCGTGCCGATCGGCGAGTTCCTCGGCTCGGTGGACTGGTACCCGCTCTACGAGCCACCGGACTTCGGCGTCTGGCCGCTCGTCACCGCGACGGCCATGATCATGGCGATCGCGGTTCTGGTCGCGGTGCCCGGCGGCCTCGGCATCGCCTTCTTTCTCAACCAGTACGCGTCGCGGCGCACGCGACGAATCCTGAAGCCGGTCATCGAGCTCCTCGGTGGCATCCCGACGGTCGTGTTCGGGTTCTTCGCGCTCTACTTCGTCTCGCCGAACATCGTGGCCCGCGTGTGGCCGGTCGGGGAGGTCGGTTTGTACAGCGGGCTCGCCGCCGGCGTCACCGTCGGTCTCATGATCCTCCCGATGATGACAACGCTCTCGGAGGATGCAATGGCTGCGGTGCCGTCGGCCCTCGTCGAGGGCGCCTATGCGCTGGGTGCCACCCGGCGCGAGGTCTGCACCGGTGTCGTGTTCCCCGCCGCGCTCTCCGGGGTCATCGCCGCGGTGGTGATCGCGGCGTCGCGCGCGATCGGCGAGACGACCATCGTGCTCCTCGCGGCGGGCAACCGCGCCAACTTCACGTTCGACCCCGGCCAACCGATGCAGACGATGGCGGCCTTCATCGGCTTCGCCGGCATCGGCGACCAGCCCACCGACTCCACGGGCTACCGGACGATCTTCGCCGTCGGCAGCATGCTCTTTGTCATTACGTTCATCCTCAACGTGCTGAGCCGCAGGATCGTGCGGCGGTTCCGGGAGGTCTACCAGTGAGCACCTCGGTGCAGTCCCTCCGTCCCGCCGATCTCCGGGACTCCACAAGTGCGTCGCGCCGCGTGCGCGACCGGGTGTTCCTTTCGGGGCTCTGGTTCGCGACGCTGCTGGGAATGGTGACGCTCGTGACGCTGCTGCTCGACACCTTGATCAAGGCGAGGACCGAGCTCAACCCAGGGTTGATCAGCGGCTTTCCCTCGCCGTTCCCCGACGAAGCCGGCATCCAGTCCGCGATCCTCGGGTCGCTTTGGGTGGTCGTGACGTCCGGAGTCGTGTCCCTCGTGGTCGCGCTCGGGAGCGCGATCTACCTGGAGGAGTTTTCGCGGGCCGACAGCCGCCTCCAGCGGATCATCTCCCTCAACATCCAGACGCTCGCCGGCGTGCCGAGCATCGTGTTCGGAATCCTCGGGCTGGCGTTCGTCGTCCGCGGTCCGTTGGGATGGGGGTTCACCGTCCGCTCGGCGGCTGCGGTGCTCACGATGATGGTCCTCCCCGTGATGATCGTCGCGTCGCGAGAGGCCCTGCGCGCCGTGCCGTCGAGCCTGCGCGAGGGCGCCTACGCGCTCGGCGCGACGAAGTGGCAGGCCGTCAGCCGCCAGGTGCTGCCCGCCGCGACCTCGGGGATCGCGACCGGGAGCATCCTGGGCGTCTCGCGGGCGCTCGGCGAGTCGGCCCCGCTGATCCTGCTCGGCGCGCTCGCGTACGTCAGCTACAACCCGACGGGGTTCGACTCCGACTACACGGTGCTGCCGCTGCTGATCTTCAAGTATGCGACGGAGGCCCAGGAGGAATTCCACGCGGTCGCGGCAGCGGCGATCATCGTCCTGCTCGTCATGCTCGTCGGATTGAACCTGCTCGCCAACGTGATCCGCGACCGCAGTCGCAAGTCGTGGTGAACGGACATTCGATGAACGACCAGATGGACAAGGGAGGAAACGTGGGTGGAGCGACTATCGAGGTCCCGGTCACGGACGTGCCCGTGACGGATAGTGTCCGAGGCGTGGCGGTGAGGACATCCCCGGCGGGCGACACCGGCGCCGACGGTCGGACCGGCGAGCTGATGCTCGAGGCGATCGACCTGCAGGTGCACTACGGCGAGTTTCTCGCGGTGCGGGACGTCAACCTCCGCGTCCACCGCGGCGAGATCACCGCGATGATCGGGCCGTCCGGCTGCGGGAAGTCGACGATCATCCGCTGCTTCAACCGGATGAACGACCTCATCCCCACCGCACGCGTCGGCGGCACGGTGTACTACCGCGGCATCGACATGTACGGACCCGAAGCCAACGCGGGTGAGGTGCGCCGCCGCATCGGCATGGTGTTCCAGAAGCCGAACCCGTTCCCAAAGAGCATCTACGACAACATCGCGTTCGGACCGCGCGTCAACGGCAAGCCGTCGCGCACCGAGACGGACGAGATCGTGGAGCGGTCGCTGCGCCGCGCGGCGCTGTGGGACGAGGTGAAGGACCGGCTCAAGCAGTCGGCCTACTCGCTCTCCGGCGGCCAGCAGCAGCGCCTCTGCATCGCGAGGGCGCTCGCCGTCGACCCGGACATCCTGCTGATGGACGAACCGTGCTCGTCGCTCGACCCGATCGCCACGGCGAAGATCGAGGACCTCATGGACGAGATCAAGGCGGAGTATCCGATCGTGATCGTCACGCACAACATGCAGCAGGCAGCTCGCGTCAGCGACCGCACGGCGTTCTTCAACACCGAGGTGGACGCCGATTCGGTCCGTCCGACCGGCGTGCTCGTCGAGTACGACCTGACGAGCACGATCTTCTCCAAGCCGAGCGACGTTCGCACCGAGCAGTACATCAGCGGCCGGATGGGCTGACCGGCGCCCCGCTCCGGATCAGTCGCGCTCGCCCGGATCGTCCGGCCGCTCGCGCAGCCAGCGCTCGAATTCGGCGCCGATCTCGTCGGCCGACGACACCTGCTCCTCGGCGCGGCGGTCGTACTCCTCCTCGAGCATGGCGACGTAGTCGAGGGCCTGTTCGTCGCCTTCCATCGCCGCGTCGTGCATCTCGCCCCAGTGGGCGATCTCGTCGTCCAGGCGCTGGTGGCCGGTCGGCGTGCCGAGCACGTGCTCGAGGTGGTGCAGGAGTGCGGCCGTCGAGCGGGGGTGCTGCGAGGACGCGAGGTAGTGCGGCACACCGACCCGCAGCGACACACCGGTGATGGAGCGCCGCGGCAGTTGTTCGTGGAGCACGCCGACGACCCCCGTCGGACCCTGGTACCGGGGCGCGGAGAGCCCGAGCCTGCGCGCGAGCACGGGGTCGGTGGTGCTCGCCGCGACGACCGGCCGCCGCGTGTGGGGGACCCCGTCCGCGGTGGCGCCGATCGTGACGACGATGCGCGAGCCGGCGCGAGCCGCGCAATGCAGCAGTCCGTCCGTGAACGCGCTCCAGTTCAGGTGGGGTTCGACGCCGGCGATGAGCAACAGGTCGTGCGACGCGCCGTCGCAGCGCACCGCGAGCAGGTCGTTCTCGGGCCAACGGATCCGGCGCTCGCCGTCGTCGTCGATCCACACCTCGGGCCGTTCCTGCGTGAAGTCGAAGTACGGGTCGGGGTCGAACGATGCGGCGATTCGCACCGGGCGTTCCTCGGCGAGCAGGTCGACCGCCGTGGTCGCAGCCCCGGCCACGTCGAACCACCCGCGAAGCGCGACCACGAGGATCGGGTTGCGCAGCCCTTCGAGCGCCGACCAGTCGACCTCGGGGGCACCGTCCGCGCTCATCGGCGCGCCGGTTGCCTCGTCGCCGGGAGCATCACTGTGCAAGCATGGCAGCGATGTCAGCGAGTTCACACCCCCGCGTCTCGGCGCGCCTCGCCGCTATTGCCGAGTCCGCGACGCTCGCCGTGGACGCGAAGGCCAAGGCGCTGAAGGCGAAGGGCGAGCACGTCATCGGCTTCGGCGCGGGCGAGCCCGACTTTCCGACGCCCGAGCACATCGTCGAGGCGGCGGTGCGCGCCGCGCGCGACCCGAAGAACCACCGCTATACGCCCGCCGCGGGGCTGCCCGAGCTGCGCGAGGCGATCGCCGCAAAGACGCTGCGCGACAGCGGGTTCCGCAGCGAGGCGTCGCAGGTGCTGGTCACCAACGGCGGCAAGCACGCCGTGTTCGTCGCGTTTGCGGCACTGTGCGACCCGGGCGACGAGGTCATCGTGCCCGCGCCCTATTGGACCACGTATCCGGAGGCGATCGCGCTGTCGGGCGGCGTGCCGGTGGTGGTGGACACCACCGAGGAGACCGAGTTCAAGGTCACTGTCGAGCAGCTCGAACGGGCCCTGACGCCTCGCACGAAGGTGCTGCTGTTCGTGTCGCCGGACAACCCCAGCGGCGCCGTCTACACCCCGGACGAGACCCGGGCGATCGGCGAGTGGGCCGTCGCGCGCGGGCTCTGGGTCGTCACCGACGAGATCTACGAGCACCTAACCTACGGCGCGCACCGGTTCACCTCGATGCCGGCGCTGGTGCCTGCGATCGCCGACCGCTGCGTCGTGGTGAACGGCGTGGCCAAGAGCTACGCGATGACCGGCTGGCGGGTGGGCTGGATGATCGGCCCCCCCGACGTGATGAAGGCGGCTGTCAACTTCCAGTCGCACACGACGTCCAACATCTCGAACGTCTCGCAGGTCGCCGCGCTCGCCGCGGTGAGCGGCGACCTGTCGGCCGTCGCCGCGATGCGCGAGGCGTTCGCCCGCCGCGCGGAGGTGATGCACCGCATGCTGTCGGCCATCCCGGGCGTCACGTGCATGGAGCCCCAGGGGGCGTTCTACTGCTTTCCCAACGTGCGCGGCCTGCTCGGCCGCAGCCTGTCGGGTGCGACGGCGTCGTCGACGATGGAGCTCGCCGACCTCGCGCTCGAGCGCGCGAAGGTCGCCTTCGTGCCGGGCGAAGCCTTCGGTGCGCCCGGCTACGCGCGTTTCAGCTTCGCACTGGGCGACGACGACATCGTGCAGGGCATCGAGCAGCTCGCCGCGTTCGTCGCCGGCTGAACCGACCGCGCCGAGCACGCGCCGCCGCTCGAACGGCTCCCTGCTATGGTCGCGTCACCGCGGCAATAGCCGCGGGGCGAGTCATCCAGCGAAGTCCGGTGAGATTCCGGCACTGTCCCGCAACGGTGGTCCGTACGCCTCGGCGCACGGGAGTCCGGTCGCCTGGGTGCCCCGCACCGTCAACCGTCCCCGTTGGAGGGACAAGGAGATGACCATGTCATCACGAATGCACCGCGCCGTCGTCGGCGCACTGGTCGCAGTGCTCGCAGCCTGCTCGTCGGCTGCGGCGCCGGCGCCCGAAACCGCACCCGCCGCAGTCGCGGAATTTCCCGTCACGGTCGGCGACCTGACGCTCGAGGTACGGCCCGAGCGCATCGTGTCCCTGTCTCCCACGGCGACGGAGATGCTGTGGGCCGTCGGCGCCGGTGCGCAGGTCGTGGCCGTCGACGAGTACTCCACCCATCCGCAGGAGGCGGTCGACCTCGGCACGGCCCTGTCCGGCTTCGAGCCCAACATCGAGGCCATCAGCGGCTTCGACCCCGACCTCGTCATCGTGTCGTACGACCCCGGTTCGCTCGTCGAGCAACTCGGCTCGCTCGGCATCCCGGTCTTCATGGCTCCAGCCGTGGCCGACCTCGAGGGCGTCTATGCGCAGGTCGGGGAGATCGGCGCGCTCACCGGCAACGCGGCCGGTGCGGCGTCCGTGGTGGAG
>JBIIHV010000063.1:0-8346 GCA_044235415.1 Ilumatobacteraceae bacterium
ATGTCCTCCACGCCCTCCATCAGCTCGATCAACCACTCGTGGCGGTCGGGCAGCGCGGGAGCGAACCCCACGCCGCAATTCCCCATCACCACCGTGGTGACGCCGTGCCAACTCGACGGGGTGAGCCACGGGTCCCACGTCGCCTGCGCGTCGTAGTGCGTGTGCACGTCGACGAAGCCCGGCGTGACGAGTCGACCCTGTGCGTCGAGCACCCGGCTTGCGCCGGCGGTCGACACCGTCCCGCGCTCCCCGACCTCGGTGATCGTGTCGCCGACGAAGGCGACGTCGGCACGGCGCATGGGGGACCCCGAGCCGTCGACGAGCGAGGCGTTGGTGATGACGGTGCGACGGTCGCCGGTCATGGTGTGCGAAGAGCCTTACAACTCTGGTGGGGCTAATTGGAGTCGAACCAACGACCTCATCCTTATCAGGGATGCGCTCTAACCAACTGAGCTATAGCCCCATGCGCCGGAGCGCGCGGCAAGCCTACTGCCGGTCGTCGGCAGCCTCAACCGGGCCCGCCACCACTTCTTCCTCCAGCACCGACACGCGAATTCCTCCGACAAGGTCGGTGATGAGGTTGAAGATCGTGGCACCCAACACCCACACCGCGGTCAGCAGGATCGCAGCGAGCAGTCCAAGCAGGGCAACGTTCACGAACAGCGTCCAGCCGTTGAACTGGAACGACTCCCATCCGAACGACTCGAGGAACCGCTCGACGTTGTCGATCGTGCCCGTCGACGAGGCGACGCTCCACAACAGCGCCCCCGCGACGATCGCCGTCAGGTAGACGACCAGGTGGAACACCAAGCCGACCTTCAGCACCGACCACGGATCGACGTCGCGCACGACGCGCGACACCCGCCGGATGCGGGGGGACTGGGCTGCCGAGTTCACCGCCCGATCGTACGCCGCGGCTGCGCCCACGAATCGACGGCGGCCGCACTTCGAACCGCGCGACCGACCTGCACCTGCACGACGAACTCTCCGCCGTTCCGTAGGTCGTCCGACGCCGAGACCATCCGTGCTCCGTTGAGTGCCGCGACTCGCCGCGCTGTCTCCACGCCGCCGTACACGCCGGCGAGCGCCGTCGCGTCAGCCGCCACGTCCGCCCTCGCCTCGTCCACCAACAGGGCCCCTGCGCGGGCAGTCACCACCGACAGCGACGCGGCGACGCCCATCAGGGCGAGCACCACCACCGCGGCACTGCCGCGCTCGAACGTCATTCCTCGGTGTCGTGCGAGAAGATCAGTGCGGCTGACGCCACCAACTGGTCCCCATCGAGACTCATCAGCCGGACGCCCGTGGCGGCGCGGCTCTGACTCGAGACTTCCTCGGCGCGGAGACGGATCGTCTGCCCGGTCGACGCCACCATCACGATGTGGTCCTCCTTGCCGGCCATGAAGGCCGCGACCACGCTGCCCTTCTTGCCGGTGAGCTTGATCCCGGTCGTGCCCATGCTGCCGCGACCCTTGCGCTTGAACTCCTTCAGCGGCGTGCGCTTGCCGTACCCGGCGCTCGTGATCATCAGCACCGCGCCGTCGCGGCGGCCGGCGTCGATCGACACCAACTCGTCTCCCGCGCGCAGCTTCATGCCCTTCACGCCCGCGGCGCCTCGGCCCATCGGCCGGACGCCCTTCTCGGCGAACCGGCTCACGAATCCGTGCTTCGACACCATCACCACGTCGTCCGATCCCGAGGTCTCGATGACGCGGACGAGTTCATCCTTCTCGCGCAGGCGCAGCGCGATGAGCCCGTCCTTGCGCGACGAGTCGTACTCGGTGAACTTGGTCTTCTTCACCTGGCCCTGTCGGGTCGCGAAGAAGAGGAAACGCTCGACGGCAAAGTCTCGCGTATCGATGACGGCCTGGATCGTCTCGCCCTGCTTCAGCGGCAGGAGATTGACGATCGGGATGCCGCGCGCGGTTCGGTCGCGCTCGGGGATCTCCATGCCCCGCAGGCGGTAGACGCGCCCCTTGTTCGAGAAGAACAACAGGTACGAGTGCGCCGTGGTGAAGATCACGTGGCGGACGATGTCGTCGGCCTTCATCTTCGCGCCGCTCACGCCCCGGCCGCCGCGGCTCTGCGTCCGGAATGCATCCGCGCTGACCGACTTCACGTACTGGGCGCTGGTCATGACCACGACCAGTTCCTTGTCCTCCACCAGGTCCTCGACGCCGATGTCGCCGGTGTCGCGCCCGATCTCGCACACCCGCGGGGTCGCGAAGGCCTCGCGCACCGCCTTCAGCTCGCCTGCAATGACGCCCCGCAGCTTCGCGTCCGACTTCAGGATCGACTCGAGTTCCTTGATGGTCGCGATCAGGTCGGCCTGCTCGGTCTCGAGGTCGATGCGCGACAGGCGGGTCAGCTGCCGCAGCTGCATGTCGAGGATGTCGATCGCCTGACGCTCACTGAACCCGTACTTCTTGCCCATGAGCGCCGTCTTGGCTGCGGTTGCATCGTCGCTCGCGCGGATCAAGGCGATGATCTCGTCGATGACGTTGAGCGCCTTGATGCGTCCCTCGATGATGTGGGCGCGGTCCTGCGCCTTCTTCAGCCGGTACTTCGAGCGCCGGGTGGTGACGTCGATCTGGTGGTCGACGTAGCCGTTGATCGCGTCGCGGAGGGTCAACGTGCGCGGCACGCCGTTCACCAGCGCCACCATGTTCACCGAGAACGTCGCCTGCAGCTGCGTCTTGTTGAAGAGATTGTTCATCACGATGTTCGCGTTTGCGTCGCGCTTCAGCGTGATGATCAGGTTCGTCTTGCCGCCCGCAGAGTTGTCGTTGACGTCCGCGATGCCGTCGAGGTCGCCGCCGTCGACGAGTTCCTGGATCCGCGCGGCGATGGACGAGCAGCTCGCCTGGTACGGCAGCTCGGTGACGACGATCTGCATCTGGCCGCGCTTGCCCTCCTCGATCTCGACGCGCGCGCGCAACTTGATGCTGCCCTTGCCGGTCTTGTACGCCGACTTGATGCCGTCCTTGCCGAGGATCAGGCCGCCCGTCGGGAAGTCGGGACCCTTGACGTGCTTCATCAGCTCGTCGGCGGTCGCCTTCGGGTTGTTCAGCAGGTGCAGCGTCGCGTCGATGACCTCGCCCAGGTTGTGGGGCGGGATGCTGGTGGCCATGCCCACGGCAATGCCCTGGCTGCCGTTCACCAGCAGGTTCGGGAACCGCGCCGGCAGCACGGTCGGCTCGACCGCGGTGCCGTCGTACGTGGCGATCAGGTCGACCGTGTCCTCGTCGATGTCCGCGAGCAGCTGCATCGCGAGCGGATCGAGCCGCGCCTCGGTGTAGCGGCTGGCGGCCGGGCCGAAATCGGGCGAGCCGTAATTGCCGTGGAAGTCGATCAGCGTGTGGCGCAGCGAGAACGGCTGGGCCATGCGTACGAGGGCGTCGTAGATGGCGCCGTCGCCGTGCGGGTGGTAGCGGGCCATCGTGTCGCCGGTGACGCGGGCGCACTTCACGAACGGACGGTCGGGCCGGAAGCCCTGCTGGTCCATGTCCCAGATGATCCGGCGGTGCACCGGCTTGAGGCCGTCGCGCACGTCCGGGAGCGCCCGCGACATGATGACCGACATCGCGTAGTCGAGGAACGAGCGCTCCATCTCGTCGTTCAGCTGCACGGGCTGGATCGAGCCGTCGTCACCGTCGAGGAGCGTCGGCTGTGCGGGCGGGCCGCCGCGCGATCCGCCCCGTCCCGCCGGTGCCACCGCACCTGCGGTGCGCCTCGCGGGCGCCGCCTTCTTCGCAGCGGTCTTCTTCGCCGGCTGAGCCTTGCCAGTTGCCTTCTTCTTGCTTGCCATGGTCGCCGCCTAGAAGTCGAGGTTGCGCACGTCGCGCGCGTTGGTCTGGATGAACTTCTTGCGGCTCTCGACGTCGTCCCCCATGAGCACGCTCATGACGTCCTCGGCAACCGCTGCCTCCTCCACCGACACCCGAAGCAGCGTGCGCGAGGAGGGGTCCATCGTGGTCTGGCGCAGCTCCTGCCAGTCCATCTCGCCGAGTCCCTTCAACCTCTGGAACTCCTTCTTGTGGTTGGGGTGATCCGCGAGGAACTTCGCCTTGGCCGCGTCGTCCTTCAGGTAGATCTTCTCCTTGCCCACTTCGGTGGAATACAGCGGCGGCTGCGCGATGTAGATGTACCCCGCATCCACCATCGGCCGCATCTGCCGGTAGAAGAACGTGAGCAGCAGGGTGCGGATGTGGCTGCCGTCGACGTCGGCGTCGGCGAGGATCACGATCTTGTGGTACCGCGCCTTGGTGGCGTCGAACTCCTCGTTGCCGATCCCGCCGCCAATGGCCAGCGTCAGCGTCTGGATCTCGGTGTTCTTCAGCATCTTGTCGAGACGGGCGCGCTCGACGTTGAGGATCTTGCCGCGGATGGGCAAGATCGCCTGGGTGCGCGGGTCGCGTGCGTCGACCGCCGTGCCGCCGGCCGAGTCGCCCTCGACGATGAAGAGCTCCGTTTCCGACGCGTCGGTGCTGGTGCAGTCCTTCAGCTTGTCGGGCATGCCCGCGCCGGCCAGCGCCGTCTTGCGCCGAACCGCGTTGCGCGCGTTCTTCGCGGCAACCCGGGCCTGCGCCGCCGCAATCGCCTTCTTCACGATGCGGTTCGCCTCGGTCGGGTTCTCCAGCATCCACTCCTCGAGGCGCGCGTTCGTCTCCTTCTGCACGAACGACCGCATCGAGACGTTGCCCAGCTTCGACTTGGTCTGGCCCTCGAACTGCGGCTCGCGCAGCTTCACCGCCACCACGGCCGTGATGCCCTCGCGGATGTCCTCGCCGGTGAGGTTGTCGTCCTTTTCCTTCAGCAGATTCTGTGCGCGCGCGTACTTGTTGACGACCGAGGTGAGCGCCGTCTTGAAGCCCTCCACGTGCATGCCGCCCTCGACCGTCGAGATGCCGTTGGCGTAGCCGTAGATGCCCTCGTTGTACCCGGTGTTCCACTGGATGGCGACGTCCAGGGTCTGCTCGGCCTCGCTCGACTCGTAGTGCGCGACCTTGCTGAACAGCGCCTCGCGCGACGCATTGAGGTGCTTGACGAAGTCGACGATGCCGCCCTTGTACTGGAAGGAGACCTTCTGCTCCTTGCCGGGCCGCTCGTCGACGAACTGCACGATGACGCCGCGGTTGAGGAAGGCGATCGTCTGCAGCCGGTCGGTCACCCTGCGCGCCTCGAACTCGGTTCCCTCCGCAACGAAGATCGTCGGATCGGGCATGAAGGTGATGCGCGTGCCGGTGCGGTTGCGCCCCGGCGACGGTCCGATCTTCTTGAGCCCGCCCTTCGGCGTGCCACCGTTGACGAACTCCTGCCGGAAGCGCGACCCGTCGCGGTCGACCTCCGCGAGCAGCCGGGTCGAGAGCGCGTTGACGACGGAGACGCCGACGCCGTGCAGGCCGCCCGACACCTTGTATCCCTCGCCGCCGAACTTGCCGCCGGCGTGCAGCACGGTGAGCACCACCTCGAGCGCACTCTTGCCCTTGTGCGGGCCGCTGGGATACGGATCGACCGGAATGCCGCGTCCGTCGTCGACGACCGAGCACGCGCCATCGCCGTGCAGCGTGACCGTGATGGTGGTGCAGTGGCCCGCCATCGCCTCATCGACCGAGTTGTCCACGACCTCCCAGATCAGGTGGTGGAGACCGTTGAGGCCGGTCGAGCCGATGTACATGCCCGGGCGCTTGCGCACCGGGTCGAGACCCTCGAGGACCTGAATGTCCTTCGCGCCGTACGTGGCGCTGGAGCCGCCGGAGGCCATCAGCCAGCCACCGACGGCTGGGGGCACACCACGGAAACCTGCGTCATCAG
This sequence comes from Ilumatobacteraceae bacterium, assembly GCA_044235415.1. GTDB lineage: Bacteria > Actinomycetota > Acidimicrobiia > Acidimicrobiales > Ilumatobacteraceae > UBA3006. The sequence goes on from JBIIHV010000063.1 coordinate 5,815, forward strand.
CACGTGAAACCCTACCAATCAGGGCCTGCGCGGATGGCGCACCACCCGCACGTCCACGCCCGTCACGCGTACCGGTGTCGCCGCGACGATCGCGGCGATGATGTCGGCTTCGAGAAACCGCACCTGCGTCGACCATGCCGGATCGGCGACGCTCACGAGAAGGCGCCCGTCGACGAGCTTCACCGGCTTCACATTGCGCGCGACATCGTCGCCGACGATCGCCGGCCAGTCGGAGAAGATCCCCGCGACGCCCGTCGCCGACTGCCCGCCGAGCCGCTGCACCAGCCGGTTGATCTCCTCGAACAGCCGGCCGTCGCCGTCCGTTCCCGCCGTCCCGTTGCTCACGCCGCCACCACTGTTCCGGCGCTGATCCGCAGCACGCGCTCCGGCACGGTGCCTCCCGGCAGGTAGCCGGCCGTCGTGATGAGGGTCTGGCCCGGCGGCACGTGTCGCAGCAGCGCCTCGGCGCGGGAGGGGTCGAGTTCGGAGAGCACGTCGTCGAGGATGAGTACCGGAGGCACGCCGAAGTGCAGCGTCGCAAACCGGTGCACCGCCAATCGCATCGCGAGTGCCAGTGTGCGCTGCTCGCCCTGCGACCCGTGGGTCCTGGCCGGCCAGCCGTGGATGGCCGCCGCAAGGTCGTCGCGGTGCGGTCCGACCGTGGTCACCGAACGGCGCAGATCGTCGTCGCGTGCGGCAGCGACCGCCTCGGCGAGCCCGTCCGCCGGCCACGACGACTCGTAGCCCAGCGACACCCCGTCGTCGCGCCCGGCGAGGTCGCAGTACGCGGCCGTCACCACCGGCGCGAGGCGGTCGAGCAACCGGCGACGGGCGGACGCCACGCGCTCTCCCACCGCAGCGAGACGCTCGTCCCAGACGTCGAGCGTCGCCGCCGCCGACCCGGACAACCGCCCCCCGGCCTGCTTGAGCAGCGCGTTGCGCTGCCGCAACACCTTGTCGAGGTCGGCGAGGTCGTCGGCCGACTGCGCGTCGACCGATTCAAGCACTGCGTCGAGGTAGTCGCGCCGGTGCTGGGGAGAGCCCTTGACGAGGTCGAGGTCCTCCGGCGAGAACACCGTGGTGCGAAGGTGCTCGAGCAGGTCGCGCGTGCGGCGCGGTCGCTTGCGGTTGACCTGGATGCGGTTCCGCCCCTCCCGCGAGATCTCCGCCTCGATCAGCGACTCGCGTCCGTCCTCGTGGCCGACCGTCCCCCGGACGATCGCCACTGCTGCCCCTGCGCGAATGAGTGCCTCGGCTGCGACGCCACGGAAACTGCGTGTCGTCGACAGATAGGCGATGGCCTCGACGAGGCTCGTCTTGCCCTGTCCATTGTCGCCCGAGACGACGGTGACGCCGTCGGCGAACCTGATCGACGCCGTCGCGTAGTTGCGGAAGTCGGTGAGCTCGAGCGTGCGGACGATCACGATGCGGCGCGTGCGCGCTACACCGACAGCCGCTGCGGCATCAACAGGTAGAGATAGTCGTCGTCGCCCACTCCACGGATGACCGCGGGCTTCAACGGATCGGAGGTCTCGATTGACGCCGACTCCCCCGACACCGCCTCGACACCGTCCGCGAGGTACTCGGGGTTGAAGCCGATCACGAGCTCCGCCCCCGTGAGGGTCGAGTCGAGCTCGTCGACGAACTCCTCCTGTCCGTCGGTCGTGCGGGCGACGAGTCGCACCGTCTCGGCACCGATCTCCAGTCGCACCGGAGTGTTTTCCCGGGCGAGCACCCGGCACCGGCGGAGCGCATGCAGCAGCGGCTCGCGCTCGACCACGACCTTGTTCGGCAACTGCGGTGCGATTAGCTGCTCGTACTTGGGGAACTCCGCCGAGACGAGGCTGGTCGAGAGCGACGCGGCCCCGACGCGGAACGTCGCCCGGTCGGCGCTGACGCTGAGCGACGCGTCACCACCGGCACCCAGCATGCGCAACAGCTCCGCGAGCGCCCGGCTCGGCACGACCGCAAAGTCGCGCGCACCGATCAGATTGCCGTGGCGCATCTTCTTCACCGCGAGCCGGAAGGAGTCGGTGGCGACGAGCCGCATGCCGTCACCGTCCACCGCCATGAGCACGCCGGTGAGTTGCGGCTTCTGCAGATCGCGAGCCGCGGCTCGGACCACCTGCCGCAGCGCCTCAGCGAACTCGGCGGCAGGAAGCGACACCGGCTCGGCCGGCGCCTCGGCGACCGGCGGAAAATCACCTGCCACGAGGGCCCTCAGGGTGGCCTTCGAGCGGCCGGAACTGATGGTGACGGCGTCGTTGTCGAGGGAGATCGTCACCGCACCTTCCTCGAGCACCTTGACCACGTCGCTCAGACGCCGGGCGTCCGTGACCGCCGTTCCGTCGGAGATGCCGTTGACGGCGATGGAGTGACGGATGGCCAGGTCGTTGTCGGTGCATGTCACGGTCAGGTTCGAGCCGCTCAATTCGAGCTTCACCCCGGACAGCGCCGGAAGGGCGTTGTTCCGCGTCGACGCAGCCCGGGATGCGAGGCCGACGGCATCGGCGAACGCGGTCTTCTCGACCT
>JBIIHV010000064.1:0-8332 GCA_044235415.1 Ilumatobacteraceae bacterium
CGCACCGTTCTTCCTCGCGCTGCTGCGCGCCCGCGAGGCGCGTCCGTGACGACGCTCGGCTTCTGCGATCTCGGCGTGCGCTACGGCGCCACGGAGGCGGTCCACGGCTTCAACGACCTGCTCCACTCGGGCGAGTGGCTGTGCCTGATCGGTCCGAACGGCGCGGGTAAGTCGTCGGTGCTGCGCGCGGCGGCCGGGCTGGTGCGCTACAGCGGGTCCGTCGCAGTCGACCAGGTCGAGATCCCGGCCGCGTCCCCGAGGTGGCGGTCGCGCCGCATCGCGTATGTGCCGCAGTCGCCGGTGATGCCGGCAGACATGCGGGTCGGTGAGTACGTGCTGCTCGGGCGCAATCCCTGGGTCGGCCACTTCTCGCGCGAGTCGAGTGCGGACCGCGCCGCGGTGCGGGGCGTGATCGAGGCGCTCGAGCTGGGCGCCCTCGCCAACCGGAGGGTGGGCGAGCTGTCCGGTGGCGAGCGCCAGCGCATGGTCATCGCGCGGGCGCTCGCGCAGGAGGCGCCGGTGCTCCTGCTCGACGAGCCCACGAGTGCGCTCGACGTCGGCCACCAGCAGCACGCACTCGAGCTCGTCGACCGTTTGCGCCGCGAGCGCGGGCTGACGGTCGTGTCGGCCATGCACGACCTCACGCTCGCGGGGCTGTACGCGGACCGGCTCGTGCTCATGCACCAGGGCGTGCAAGTCGCCACGGGTACGGCGACCGATGTGCTCGTGCCGGAGGTGCTGGCCGAGTTCTACGGGGCATCGGTGCGGGTGCACACCGATCCCGACGGCACCGTGGTCGTCGTCCCGGTGCGCCCCCGCAGCGGTACCGTGCCAGGCTGATGCCGGCCGCACCCGTCACCGCGCACCTCGACGGCGTGCGCGAGGCGCACCGTGCGCTGCTGGCGTCGCTCGACGGGCTCGATGACGCCGGTCTTTCGCGGCCGTCGGCGCTGCCTGGCTGGTCGCGCGCGCACGTGCTCGCGCACCTGGCGGCGAACGCCGAGAGCTTCGTGCGCATCGTCGTTGCGGCTGGCCGGGGCAGGACCATCGTGCAGTACGAGGGTGGGGCGGAGGGTCGCACGGCCGGCATCGAGTCGGGCGCCTGCATGCCCGCATCGGCACTGCTCGACTGGGTGCGCACATCGGCGTCCGAACTGGAGTCGGCGCTGGATGACGCATCCGACCGTGCGTGGCGCGGCGAGGGCGCATCGGTCGCCGGCGCCCGCATCCCCGTCGCCGACGTGCCGTTCCGGCGGCGGCGCGAAGTCGAGGTGCACCACGTCGATCTCCGACTCGCCTACGGCTGGGGCCACTGGCCCGCGCGATTCGTGCGCGAGGAGCTGCAGGTCCAGGAGATGCGCGTGCTCAGCCGTTCGTCGATGGGCCTGACGCGGCTGCCCGACCCGGTGCGTGTGCTGCCGCCGCACGAGCGTCTTGCGTGGATGCTCGGCCGGCACGAGGTCGACGGTGTCGCACCGCCGGAGCCGTTCTGATGCGCAGGCTCCTCCTCGTGGTTGTGGCACTTGCCGCCGCGCTCGCGGTGCCAGGCAGCGCCTCGGCCCACGCGGTGCTCGTGTCGAGCGAACCGGCACCGTTCGCGGTGCTGGACGTGCCGCCCGACGGGATCGTCCTGCGCTTCAACGAGCCGGTCGGCACGGTGTTCGCGAGCGTTCGCGTACTGGCGGCGGACGGCACCGAGGTCGCGGCGATCCGGCCATCGCACGGAGCCAGTCGCAGCACGGTCGTCGCGCCGCTCGCCCCGCTCGACGGGGGCACCTGGGTCGTCGTGTGGCGCGTGACGAGCGCGGACGGCCACCCGGTGCAGGGGTCGTTCACGTTCCGCATCGGCGCCGACCAGCCGGACCTCGTCCCCGAGTTGTCGGCCTACGACTCCGCGGAGCACGGCCTCAGCTCGCTGTTCAACGTCATCCGCGGCGCGGTGCTGGCGGGCCTCGTCGTGGCCATCGGCGGTGCGTGGCTGCTCGGCCGTGATCCGTCGTCGCGTGCGGGGGTGCGCAGCACGATGCTCGTCCGTGGCGGCGCGGTCGTCGCCGCGGTCGCGACCCTGCAGGCGCTGGTCGCGTTCGGCCCCCACGCGTCCGGCCTGAAGATCTACGCCGCACGCGACCTCGGCCTGCTCGCCGACACGCTCACGACGGCGTTCGGCCGGTGGCAGGTCGTGCGGCTCGTCGCGCTCACCGCGATGGCGTGGCTCGCGTGGCGGCTCGAGCGGCGCGGCGAGCGGTGGTGGCGGTTCGCGTGGTCCGTCGCGGTGGTGACTGCCGTCGTCAGCGTGTCGGCGTCGGGACATCCGGTGACGCAGTCGCCGGCCGCACTGAGCGTGGCTGTCGACGCCGTGCACCTGTCCGCGGTGTCGCTGTGGCTCGGCGGCCTGGTGCTGCTGGGGGCGGACCGGCGCACCTGGCTCGGCGGTGCGCACGACGCCGCGGTGGGGTCGTTCTCGCGCATGGCGGGGTTCGCGGTGTTGACGATCGTCGCCACGGGCACCGCGCAGTCCGCCATCATCCTCGGCTCGCCGTCCGAGCTGGTCGACACGCGGTACGGGCGCCTGCTCGCGGTGAAGGTCGCCGTTGCAGCGGTGCTCGTGGCGCTCGGCGGGGTGTCACGCGCGCTGCTGCGCCGCTCCGGAGTCCGTTCGCTGTCGTCGTCGGTGGCGAGCGAGATGGTGCTCGGGGCGGTGGTGGTGGCGCTCACCGCGATCCTCACCGGCATCGCACCGGGCGACGTCCGTGGGGCGGCGACCGGCGTCTTCGCGGCGCAGCAGGTGCGTGCCGAGGTGCTGGCGTCGGTGACCCTGACGCCCGCGAGGACCGGCGACAACGAGCTCCACGTGGTCCTCGCGCCGCCCGGCGGAGCGCTCGACGAACCCGAGTCGATCGCCGCGCGCATCTCCTTTCCCGGCGGTGAGGGTCGCGTTGCGCTGCCGCCGTCCCCCGTGCCGCTGGAGCGCGTCGGGCCGAACCACGTGACGGCGCGCGTCGCGGTGCCGTTCGCGGGAACGTGGGTGCTCGAGGTGGTCGTGCGCCCGGAGGCGTCGCGGACGCTGTTGTACCGGTTCGAGGTGCCCGTCGGCGGCTAGGGCGCGAGCCGCAGCAGCACCAGGTGGTGCGACAACCCCGTCGACTCGTCGGTGAACGCGTCGCCGACGGCCTCGAATCCCTCGGCCGAGTAGAAGCCGAGCGCCGTGTCGCGGGCGCGCGCCCACACGAGGGTCGCACCACCGTCGCGCGCGCGGGCGGTGCCGGCGCGCAGCAGTGTGCGACCGACGCCCGTGCCCTGCAGCGCGGGGTCGACGGCCATGCCGCGCAGCTGCACCGCGCGTTCGCCCGGCGCGACGGGGCAGGGCCGTGGCAGCCACGTGGAGGTCGCCACGACGCGTCCGTCTCGGACCGTGCCGAGGTGCACGGTGCCGTCGAGGTCGTCCTCGGGGTAGCGCGGGTCGCGCGAGGGGGTGCCGTCGCGCAGCACGCGCATGCGCAGCGGTAGGACCTCGTCGGTGGCGAGCACGCGCGCAGCCCCGAGCTGGAGGTCGCGGATGTCCACGCTGCGCGACGACAGCGCGGCGGCCTCGTCGAGGTCGTGCGTGACGTGGAGCACGGTCGTGCCCCCCGCAGCGAAGACCGCGGCGAGGTCGGCGAGCATCCGCCCGTGCAGCGCCGCATCGAGCCCGGTGAGCGGCTCATCGAGCAGCAGCACCTCGGGGGCCGCTGCGAGCGACCGCGCGACCGCGACGCGCTTGGCCTCTCCGCCGGAGAGCCGGTCGACCGGGCGCGCGCCGAAGCCCTCGAGGCCGACGAGCGCGAGCAGGTCGGCGACCCGGCGCGCGACGTCACTGGACGGGGTGCCCGACGTGCGCAGCGCATAGCCGACGTTGCCGGCGACGTCGAGGTGCGGGAAGAGCTGGTTGTCCTGGAACACGAGGCCCACGCCGCGTCGGTGCGTGGGCAGGTCCGTCACGTCGTGGCCACCGACGAACACTCGGCCACGTGCGAGCGGGTCGAGCCCCGCGATCGCCCGCAGGAGCGTGGTCTTCCCGGAGCCGCTCGGACCCGTGAGCGACACCCGCTCGCCGCGCGCAACGGCGAGGTCGGCGCCGTCCAGGATCGTCCTGCCGTCGAGCACCACGGTGACGCCGCGGCACTCGATCACCGGCGCCTCCCGTCCGCCACTGCCACCGCGGCTGCGCCGACGGCGACGAGCAGCGTCGCGAGCGCCCACGCACGCGCCTGCATGACGTCACCCGGCCTTGACAACGACCGTTGGATCAGTACGGGGAGGGTCTCGCCGGACCGCCGTCCGAGGAGGCTGGTGGCGCCGAACTCGCCGATCGAGACCGCGACGGACAGCGCCGACGCCGCGGCGAGCGGACGGGCGAGCAGCGGGAGGTGCACCGTGCGCCACGACCGCCACGGCGCGGCACCCAGCGTGGCGGCGGCCTCGGCGAGCCGCACTGGAATCGCCCGCATCACGGGCACGAGCGTACGCACGACGATTGGCAGGGCGACGAGGGCGTGGGCGACGGGCACGATCCACGGTGCCGAGCGGAAGTCGAACGGCGGCGACGACCATGCGACGACGATGCCGAGGCCGATGGTCACGGACGAGACGGCGACCGGTGCGAGCGCGACCGCCTCGACGGCCCGCCATTTCCGCGATCCGTAGCTCGCGCACGCGGCCGCCGCGAGTCCCAGCGCCGTGGCGATCGGCGCGGCGGCCGCGGCGTTGGCGAGCGATGCCGTCGCCGCGTCGGCGGCGTCCCCGATCGTGCGCCACCCTGCGAGCGAGAGGCGGCCGTCGATGTGCACCGAGCGGACGGCGATGGCGGCGAGCGGCAGGGTGACGATGAACCACGTCGTCGCGACGATCGCCGCCACCGCGGCGGAACGCGCGCCGCGCGCCGCGCGCGGCGCCGGCCGCGTGACGGGCCGGATGGTCGCGCGCGTCCCGCGTGCGGTCCACCAGAGCACCGCCGTCCCCACGACCGCGAACTGTGCGGCGGCAAGGGCGACGGCGGTGGGCAGGTCGTCGAGCAGCACCGCGCGCAGCACGATCTCCGACTCGACCGTCATCCGTGACGCGCCACCCAGTACCCGTACGACGCCGTAACTGGTGAAGCACAGCACGAAGACCACCGCAGCCGCCGACGCGACGGCTGGCGCCAGCAGCGGCGCCGTCACCGTGCGCGCGACGGTGGCCGGCCGCGCACCGAGCGTCGCCGCGGCCTCGCCGAGCCGGGGGTCCAGCGACGCCCAGCGCGGGCCGACGATGCGCACGACGACGGCGAGGTTGCACCACGCGTGGGCGAGCAGGATCGCCGGTGCGGTGCCGTGCATCGTGCGGGGCAGCAGCGCGAGGAACGCGGCCCCCACGACGACCGACGGCAGAAAGAAGGGGACCGTGAGCCAGGCGGTCAGTGCGCGCCCGCCGGGCACGCGGTGCCGCGCCAGCGCCCATGTGACGGGAAGGGCGACGACCAGCGCGAGCGCGGTGCTCGCGGCGGCCTGCCATGCCGTGAACCACCACACCTGGCGCAGGGCGGGGGTGCCGAGGGCCCGCGCGGGCCAGTCCGGACCGATTGCCCGCGCCGCGAGCGCGACGAACGGCACGATGCAAAACAGCACGATGGCGCCCGTGGGCAGCCACCACAGCAGGCGCGGCGCGCGCGGGTACACGGCTAGCGCAGCACGAGGTCGGTCCACCGCTCCAGCCACGCGCTCCGGTTCGCGCTGACCGCGTCGGCGTCGAGGAGGATCGGGTCCGCGGGACGCGCGGCCCACCGCACGAACACGTCGGGCAGCGCGACGTCGCGGCGGACGGGGTGCACGAACTGCGTGAGCGGCAGGTCGGCCTGGAACTCCGGCCCGGTGAGGTAGTCGATCAGCAGCCGCGCCCCGTCGGGTTGGTCGGTGCCGCGCAGCACGCCCGCATACTCCACCTGCCGTGTGCACGTCGCAGTGGCGACGGCCGTCGGCGCCTCGTCGACGGGCGGGTCGGCGAACAGCACCTCCGCGGGCGGGCTCGTTGCGTAGCTCACCACGATCGGCCGTGTTCCCGCGCCGGATGACCCGGAGAACTCCACCGTGTAGGCCTCCGTCCAGCCGTCGACGACGAGCACGCCGTTTTCGCGCAGCTGCTGCCAGTAGGGCTCCCACCCGTCGCCGAACTCTGCGATGGTGCCCAGCAGGAAGGCGAGCCCCGGCGACGAGGTGAGCGGGCTCGGCACCACGAGCAGGTCGCGCATGCGGGGATCGGCGAGGTCCTCGAAGGTGGCTGGTGGTTCGGTGCCGCGCGAAGCGAACCATTCGACGTCGTAGTTGATGCACACCTCGCCCGTATCGACGGGCGTCGCCTCGCGGCCCGGGACGGTCGCGACGACGCCGGGGGACATCGCCGCGAGGTTCGGCGACTCGTAGGGCTCGAAGATGCCGTCGTCGATCGCTCGCGACAGGAGCGTGGTGTCGACGCCCCACAGCACGTCGCCCACGGGGTTGCCGGGGGTGAGGCCTGCAGCGGTGACGACCTGGCCCGCGTCGCCCGCGCGCACCACCTCGACGCGCAGGCCGGTCCGATCGGTGAACGCGCCGAAGATCCCCTCGCTCGGGGTGAACGAGTCGTGCGCCACGATCGTGATCGTGCCCGGGTCGTCGTCGCCGCACGCGCCGGCGAGCAGCACCAGCGGAATCGCGAGCACCGCGATGGATCGCACCGAGATGGTCCGCACGTCAGTGCTCCGTCGCCGCAGGCTGGATCACGAGCAGGCGCCCCGCCCGCAGCGACACCGTCGCGACGTCCGATGCGAGCTCGTTGCTCACTCCGCGCGTCGAGTGGGCGGGGAGGTCGTCGCCGTCGAGCGGCCAGCGCAGGCCGTCGGTGGCGACGCCGTGGGCGTCGCCTCCCGCGGCCAGCAGGCCGACGGTGCTGCCGATGGGCCCTCGGATCTCGGCCCGCTCGGGCCCGTGCAGCACGCGCACCCGCGCGTCGCCCCACAGGGCGTGCACCTCGCGCCCGGCGAGGAGGGGGTGCAGCAGGCAGTTCAGCACGCCCACCGCGTGGTCGAGCCGGCCACCGCCGCCCGTGACGAGGACGATGCGCCGCGCACCGCGCGACACCGCCGCGTGCAGCGCCAACTCGGTGTCGACCGCGTCCTTGTCGTGCGGCACGCGCTGTACCGCCGCGCCGCCGCGTTCGGCGTCGTCCAGGGCTTCGGGATCGACAGAGTCCATGTCGCCGATCACCACGTGGGGCTCGAGGCCGAGCACGCGGGCGCCGTGCAGTCCCGAGTCGGCGGCGACCACGAGGTCGTGGTCGGGCAGCATGCGGCCCAGCGCGGGGTCGGGTGGCGCGCCGCCCGCGACGACGATCGCGGTGAACAGGTCGCCCGGTTCGTTGCCCATGTCGCTCCCTCCGCTGGCATGACCCAGATCAGGTTGTGCGGGTCGGTGGCGGCGGCCACCCTCTCAGTCCCTCGATCCTGCGGACTCCCCGTGCGTGTCGCCCGACCATAGCCCGATCCGCACGGTTGGGCTCCGTCGGCCGCCCCACCGGTAGCGTCATCGTCGTGAGCCCCTTCGCATCCCCCGCCTCGACCGACACGATCGTCTCGATCACCCCCGACGCGCACGTGAAGCTCGTCGAGCTGCGCGACGCGGAGGAGGACGCCGACCGGCTCGGTCTGCGCCTCGAGATCCTCTCGGGCCCCGGCGAACCCTTCCGCTACGACCTGTCGTTCGACGTCGTCACGACGGCCGCGTTCTCCGACGAGGTGCGCACCATCGACGGCCTGAAGATCATCGTTCCGGCGAAGGACGTCGAGTCGCTGCAGGGCGCCACGATCGACCACAACGAGGCGCAGGGCCTCCTCATCCGCAACCCGAACCGTCCGAAGGCGCCGCAGATCGAGGGGCTCGTGTCGGACGACGAGCTCTCGGCACAGGTCGAGACCGTGGTGTCGGCCGAGGTCAATCCGGCATTGGCCGCGCACGGCGGGTTCGTCACGTTCGCCGGCCACGACGGCGAGGGCACCGCGTACTTCACGATGGGCGGCGGGTGCCACGGCTGTGCGATGAGCCGTCAGACGATGCTCGAGGGCGTGCAGACCACCATCAACGAGCGGGTACCCGCCATCGTCAAGGTGCGCGATCTCACCGACCACTCGACGGGCGCGAACCCCTACTACTCCTAGGCCCCCGGCTCCGGCCCCCGCCGCGGCGCGCGGCCCTGCACGGCAATCCTGCGCGTGGCACAGAACCCCGCGCGGGCGCGCTGGCGCTCGGATTGCAGATACTCCATAAACTTGATAAAAATTGTCGGG
>JBIIHV010000065.1:0-8251 GCA_044235415.1 Ilumatobacteraceae bacterium
GTTGACGAACACGCAGCCGGGCAGTGGCGTGCCGAGCGGGGGCGGGGTGCCCGGAATGGTGTCGAGGTGCGAGTCGTACTTGTTGAGTCCGCCGCGCGGGATGCAGCGCATGAGCCCGACCGTGTAGGGGTGGCTCGGACGCTGGATGATGGTTGCCGTCGCGCCCTCCTCGACCAGCGCACCGGCGTACAGGACGCCCACGCGGTTGCACATCGCGCGGATGACGCCGAGGTTGTGGCTGATGAACAGGATCGACGTATTCGACTCGGCGATGAGCGACCGGAGCAGGTCGAGCACCTCTGCCTCGACCGTCGCGTCGAGCCCCGTCGTCGGCTCGTCGAGCACCAACAGGCGCGGCTTCGACGCCAGCGCCATCGCGATGACCACGCGTTGCGCCATGCCGCCGGACAGCTGGTGCGGGTAGCGGTCCATCACCTTCGACGGGTCGGCGATCTGCACGCGCCTGAGGGCATCGACCGCGAGCCTGAGGCTCTCGCTGCGCCCGTTGCCGAGCAGCGCGAACGACTCCGCGACCTGGTCGCCGACGCGGATCGTCGGGTTCAGGGCCGCGATGGGGTTCTGATACACCATCGAGATCGCCGTGCGCCGCAGCTCGCGGATCTCGGCCTCCGGCACGTCGCTGATGTCGCGGCCCTCGAAGAGGATCGACCCGCCGGTGATCGCACCGTTGCGGGGCAGGTAGCGCATCGCGGCGTATGCGGCGGTCGACTTCCCGCAGCCCGACTCGCCGACGAGGCCGTAGGCCTCGCCCGGCTCGATCGCGAGCGAGACGCCGCGGAGCACCTGTCGGTCGATGCCGCGGACGCGGTAGGCGACCGCGAGGTCGCGCAGCTCCAGGGTCGGCGCGCTCACTGCTCGAACGACTCCACGATGCCGTCCGCGACGAGGTTGATCGCGATCGCGAGCGTGGCGATCGCGCCGGCGGGGAAGGTGGTCGACCACCAATTGTCGGCGAAGATGCGCCCGTAATTCTCCGCGACCTGCGAGCCCCAGTTGGGGGATCCCAGCTGCACACCGACGCCGAGGAAGCCGAGCGTCGCGATCGCGAAGACGGCGTAGCCGAGGCGCACCGTGAACTCGACGATGATCGGCGGCAGGACGTTCGGGAGGATCTCGACGGTGAGGATGTGCGGGGCGCGCTCGGTGCGCAGGCGCGCGGCGGCCACGTAGTCCAGTTCCGCCTCGGGCAGCACGGCGGCGCGCACGGTGCGCGCGATGATCGGGGTGAAGACGAAGCCGATGATCAGGATCGTCACCGGCTGCGAGGAGCCGCCCACCGCTGCGAGGGCGAGGAGCGCAATGACCAGTACGGGAAGCGCGCTGATCGCATCGAGGATGCGCATGATGATCACGTCGGCCCAGCCCTTGAAGTAGCCGGCGACGAGGCCGATGACGGTGCCGAGTACCGTGCCGATGACCGTGGCGAGGAACGCCATGACGAGCACCGGGCGCGCCCCGACGATGACGCGGGAGAAGACGTCGCGGCCGACGACGTCGGTGCCGAACCAGTGCTCCGACGACGGCCCGTTGTTGGTGGAGAGGATGTCCACCAGCGCAGGGTCGTGGGGTACGACGAGGTCCCCGATGAGCGCGCAGATGATCCAGACGCCGAGGATCACGGCACCCACGACGAACGCGGGGTTGCGACGGAGCTGGCGGAGGCGCTCGCTGCGGATGCGGTCGCGTTCGGCGCGCGCCACTGCCCGGAGGTCGCGCTCGGCGCTCACTGCGACACCTTCTGGCGGATGCGCGGGTTCAGCACCGCGAAGAGGATGTCGGCGAGCAGCTGCACGCCGACGATGACGACGGAGATGATGAGCACCGCCGACTGGAGCATCGGGTAGTCGCGGTACTGGACGGCCTTCAGCAGGAGGCCCCCGAAGCCCGGGTAGTTGAAGATGATCTCGACTGCGACGAGGCCACCCACGAGGTACGGCACCATCGATGCGGTCACCGCGATGGTGGGGAGCAGTGCGTTGCGCAGCACGTGGCGGCGGATGGCCGCCGGACGCGACAGGCCCTTGAGGAACGCGGTGCGGACGTAGTCCGACTCGATCGCCTCGACCACGCCGGCACGGGCGATGCGCGAGATGTAGCCGAAGAGCACGAGGATCAGGGCGATCGACGGCAGCAGGAGGTGGTGGATGATCTCGAGGACCGGGGCGTCGGCACCGGGGAAGGCGTTGGTGGGCAGCCACCGCAGGTTCACCCCGAGCACGAGCACGAGCAGCACGGCCCACACGAACTCGGGCACCACCGCTGCGGAGAGTCCGCCGACCGTGATCGCGCGGTCGATCCATCGGCCGCGGAAGACGCCTGCGACGATGCCGCCGATGATGCTGATCGGGATCGTCAACAGGAAGGCGACGAGGGCGAGCCGCAGCGAGTAGCCGACCGACGGAACGAGGAGCTTCTCCACGGGCACCCTGTGCTGGATCGACTCGCCGAAGTCACCGCGCACGGCGTCGCCGAGCCACGACGTGTACTGGACGAGCACCGGCTTGTCGAGCCCGAGCTGCCGCTCGAGACGCTCGACGTTCTCTCGTTCGGCGAGGTTGCCGAGGATCCGTTCGGCGGCATTGCCGGGGAGGATGTGGGTCATGAAGAAGATCGCCGTGGTCACGAGGAACACGGTGACGAGCGCGAGCCCCGCGCGCCTCAGGATGTACGCCCCCACGGACGGCGATCCTAGGAGGACGGAAGGGCCCTTCCGTCAGGGACGGCCCCGGAAACGGCGAAGGGGCCGGCGCACCGAAGTGCGCCGGCCCCTTCGGACCGTGTCTGTCGCTGGATCAGGCCGGACGGACGGCTGCGGTCTCGAACTGCGCCATGCCGTTCGAGTAGAAGCCGGTCAGCCCCTTCCTGACGATGCCGATGGCCGTCTGGAAGTAGATGATGATGTACGGCGAGTCCTCCAGGGCGATCTCCTGGATGGTCGTGGCAGCAGCCTTGCGAGCGTCCGGCGTGGTCGCCGTCTTGAACGTGGTGATGGCCGCGTCCATGTCGTCGCTCTTGTACTGCGCCGCGTTCCAGTCGCCGGTGGACGCGAAGACGCGGGTGAGGACCACGTCCGGCGAACCACGGTGACCGAAGTCGGTGATGCCGAAGTTCGACTCGAGCCAGATGTTGTTCTCGGCCTGCTTCGACTCCTGCGACGACCACGGCGGGCTGTAGTACGAGTCAGCCTGCTTGATCGTGACCGTGATCCCGATCTCGGCGAGGGCGGACTGCAGGTACGGAGCCAGCAGGTTGATGTCGTCACGGCTGTAGCTCGACAGGTCCACCTCGAACCCGTCGGCCGCACCGGCCTCCTCCATCAGCGCCTTGGCCTGCTCGAGGTCCTTCTCGCGCTGCGGCACCGACGAGTCGATCAGCGTCTGGTAGGCGCTGGTCGGGCTGTCATTGCCGAGCGAACCCTCGCCCGCCAGCACGCCCGACAGGTAGTCGGCGCGGGCCAGGGTGAGTGCGGCGGCCTTGCGGATCCGCTTGTCCTGGAACGGACCGAAGTCGTTGCGCATGTGGACCATCAGGGTGCCCGACGACGGCACGCGGACGATGTCCGCGATGCTGGTGTCGACCGAGGCGACCGACGAGGCCGAGACGAACGACACGATGTCGAGCTCGCCCGTCGCCAGCTGGGCGATCGCCGCGTCAGCCGAGTCGAACTGGATGAGCTCGAGGGTGTCGAACGCCGGCTGGCGGTTCGTGTCCCAGTAGTTCGCGTTCTTGGTGAACGTGGCACCGGTGCCCTCGGTGTAGGACTCGAGGACCCAGGGGCCGCACGAGTTCATCGTGGCCTGCCAGCCGTCGCCGCCCGCCTCGCCGTTCTTGATCATCACGAGGCCGTAGGTGGTGGAGCTGAGCAGGTTCGGCAGCGCGCCCGTCGGGGCGTCGCAGACGAACTGCACGGTGCTGTCGTCGACCTTCGTCACGCCGGCGGCCGTGAGGACACCCGCGAACGTACCGGCCTGCGTCGAGGCGTTGGCCTCGTCGAGGTGGCTGGCGACCGACCACACGACGTCGTCCGCGGTGAGCGGCGTGCCGTCGTGGAACGTGATGCCCTGACGGATCTTGTACGTCCAGGTGGTGCCACCATCGGTGGACTCCCAGCTCTCCGCCACGCGCGGCTCGACCTCGCCCTTGTCGTTCTCCCATGCGAGGTACTCGCCGACGCAGCCCAGGATCTGGAGGCTGCCCTGGTCGTTGGTCGTGAACGGCGTCGGCGGGTTGGCCACCTTGCCGATCGCGATCTTCAGCGGACCGCCGACCGGCGCCGCCGTGGTGTCCGTGGCCTCTTCGGTCGTGGCGCCGTCGGAGTCCCCGCCGCACGCGGCGAGACCGACGAGACCGGCGCCGATGCCCGTGGCAGCGACGCCCTGAATGAAGCGACGGCGCGAGAGTCCCTGCGGACCCGACGCGACGTTGAGCTTCTCCTGCTCAATGTCTGACATGCTTCCCCCTTGGTTGGTGTGGACTAGCGGACGCAACCCTAGCGATCAGGAGTCGCACGGTGCGACGGGCGGACGACCCACCCGAGGGTCGGGACGCCCGTCGGGCGCGCCGGGGCCGGGGCGGTTCCGTACCCTGACGCCATGAGGCTCGGAATCCTGACGGGTGGCGGCGACTGTCCCGGCACGAACGGGGTGATCCGGGCGCTGGTGCGACGGGTGTCCGAGCGGCACGGCACGCCGGTGACCGGTTTTCTCGATGCATGGGACGGCGTGATCGAGGGGCGGGCGATCGCCCTCGAGTCGGAGGACGTCCGCGGCATCCTGCCGCGCGGCGGCACCATCCTCGGCACGCGCAGGGGCTCGCCGTTCGACCATCCCGACGGCCCAGCACTCGTCCGGCAGGCGCTCGACTCCCACGGGCTCGACGCGCTCGTCGTCGTCGGTGGAAACGGCTCGCTCACCGTCGCCTCGATGCTGGCGGACGACCACGGATTGCCGGTCGTCGGGGTGCCAAAGACGATCGACAACGACATTGAGGGCACCGACGAGTGCTTCGGGTTCGACACGGCGCTCCAGATCGCAACCGACGCCATCGACCGGCTGCACACCACTGCGGAGAGCCACGACCGGATCATGGTGATCGAGGTGATGGGTCGCGACGCGGGCTGGATCGCGCTGCACGCGGGCATCGCCGGATCGGCCACCGCCATCCTCGTGCCGGAGGTGGAGTTCGACATCTCGCGCGTCGCCGAGCTCGTCGCCCGTCGGCACGCTCGCGGCCGCTACGCCTCCGTCGTCGTCGTCGCGGAGGGCGCGACGCCGATCGAGGGAACGATGCCCGTGCCCGACCGGCCCGTCGACCGCCACGGCCACCGCGTCTACCGCGGCCTCGCCGCCGCCGTCGCGGCGGAACTGAGCGCGAGGACGGGCTACGAGGCGAGGGTCACATTGCTGGGACACGTGCAGCGTGGGGGAACGCCGACGGCGCACGACCGGGTGCTCGCCACACGTCTCGGGCTCGCCGCAGCCGACCTCGCCGAGGGCGGTGGCGCCGGACGGATGGTGTCGGTCAGGGGCGCGGACATCGTGACCGTGCCGATGTCGGTCACGCGGGGCCGGACGAGGACCATCGACCTCGGACTGCTGGATGGGGTGACGGCCGCGCTGCTCGGCTGATCAGGCGATCAGTGCGGCGGGCCGAACTGGCGGTCGCCGGCGTCGCCGAGACCCGGCACGATGAACGCCTGCTCGTTGAGCCGCTCGTCGACCGATGCGGTGACGATGTGCAGCGACATCTCGGATGCGTCGAGGTGAGCGATGCCCTCGGGCGCGGCGAGCACGCATGCGATGGTGAGCGGCTGCGGCGCACCCCGGTCGGCGAGGATGCGGCAGCCGTGCGCGAGCGACCCACCGGTCGCGAGCATCGGATCGAGCACGATGCAGTGCCGGCCGTCGAGCCGGGTGGGGAGCTTCGCGACGTACTCGCTCGGCGCGTGCGTCGCCTCGTCGCGCTGGACCCCGACGACGGCGATGTCGGCGTCGGGCAGCAGTTCCATTGCCGCGGGGAGCATGCCGAGACCCGCGCGCAGGATCGGCACGAGCACCGGCCGCGACGCGATCACTGCGCCGTCGGTCTCGGCCAGCGGGGTGCGCACGCGCACCGGGCGGACGGGCACCGTGCGCGCGGCCTCCGCGATGACGATCAGCGAGAGCCTCCGCATCTCCGCCCGGAACAACTGGTTCGACGAACGTTCGTCGCGGAGGTTGGTGAGGGCCTCCGCGGCGACGGGATGGTCGACCACGGTGACGGTGACGGGCATGGGCACATTGTGTCGGATCGGTAGAGTCCGACGCGGTGATGGCGCGCGGCACGACGCGACCCGCCGAGGTCCGGCTGGTCGGGGATGCGGCTGGGGCCGAGGCGCTGGCACGGGTGTGTGACGCGGTGTGGGGTGGTACCGGGCTGGTGCCGGTTCCGCTCGTCGTCGCTGCGATCCACGTGGGTGGCTACGGCGCGGTCGCATGGGCGGGGGACGAGCCGGTCGGGGCGAGCTTCGCCATCGTGGGTCGCGGCGCGGTCCTGCACTCCCACGTGACGGCGGTGCTCCCGTCAGTGGCAGGTCGTGGTCTCGGTGCGGAACTCAAGCGGCACCAGTGGCGCTGGGCGTCGGCACAGGGATTCGAGGCGGTCACGTGGACGTTCGACCCGCTCGTCCGTCGCAACGCCGCGTTCAACCTGGCGACGCTGGGGTGTGAGGTGGACGGCTACCACCCCGACTTCTACGGTCGGCTCGTGGACGACATCAATTCCGACGGCTCGAGCGACCGGCTCGTCGTCCGGTGGGCGGTCGCCGGCCGTGGCGAGCCGCCTGTCGGTCGCCGCGTCCAGGTGCGAGCCGGCGACCTGACGATTCCTGTTCCCGACGACGTCGGCGCACTGCGCGCGGGCGACCCCGGCGCCGTCGCCGCCTGGCGCGCGCGGCACCGGGAGGCGTTCGGCACCGCGCTCGGCGCAGGATGGATCGTGCGCGGAGTGACCGATCGTGGCGACTACGTCGTGGGCGCCCCGTGACGCTCCGCGCCGCCGAGATCGTGCGCGCGCGGATCGACCTCGTCGCACCCTTCCGCACGTCGTTCGGCACCGAGACGGCGCGGAGCCTGCTCTACCTGCGGCTCATCGGCGACGAGGCGGAGGGCTGGGGCGAGTGCGTGGCGATGGCGGCGCCCGTGTACTCGTCGGAGTTCGTCGACGGCTGCGAGGACGTGATCCGGCGGTTCCTGCTGCCCGAGGTCGGACCGGAGACGACGGCGGAGGAATTCGTCGCATCGGTGTCGGCGGTGCGCGGGCACCCGATGGCGAAGGCGGTGGTCGAGGCGGCCCTGCTCGACCACCAGCTCCGCACACGTGGCGTCTCGCTCGCCAGCCACCTCGGCGCCGTGCGGGACAGGGTGCCCTCCGGGGTGTCCGTCGGCATCCACGACACCGTTCCCGAACTGCTCCGCACGGTCGAGGGATACCTGCAGGCCGGCTACCTGCGGATCAAACTGAAGATCGAACCGGGCTCCGACATCGAGCAGGTGCGTGCCGTACGTCGCGAGTTCGGCGATGCGCTGCTGCTGCAGGTCGACGCGAACGCTGCGTACCGGATCGACGATGCGGCGCACCTCGCGCGGTTGGACGACCTCGGATTGCTCCTCATCGAGCAGCCGCTGCCGGAGGACGACCTCGCGGGCCACGCCGTGCTCGCACGGCGGATCGCCACCCCGGTCTGCCTCGACGAGTCGATCACGTCGCCGGAGTCTGCGCGTGGCGCGATCGAACTTGGTGCATGCAGCGTGGTGAACATCAAGCCCGGACGCGTCGGCGGCTACCTCGCGGCGCGCGAGATCCACGACCTGTGCCGGGAACGCGGCGTCCCGGTGTGGTGCGGCGGGATGCTCGAGACCGGTATCGGGCGGGCGGCGAACCTCGCACTGGCCGCGCTCCCGGGCTTCACCCTGCCCGGCGACACGTCCGCGTCGGACCGCTATTTCCTCCGGGACGTGACGGCGCCGTTCGTGCTGGAGGACGGCCACCTCGCGGTGCCGTCAGGCCCCGGCATCGGCCGGGAGCCCGACCCCGAGGTGCTGGCGGCAATGACGGTCCGCCGCGACACCCTGCCGATCGCCTGACGCGGTACACCGAGTCGGGGAGGGGGGACTTGAACCCCCGGCCTCCTGGTCCCAAACCAGGCGCGCTACCACCTGCGCCACTCCCCGGAATGTCAGAGGCTACGGGT
>JBIIHV010000066.1:0-8215 GCA_044235415.1 Ilumatobacteraceae bacterium
GTGGAGATCCGCCAGGACATCGACGGCATGAAGGGCTCTACCTACGTCTGATCGCTCTGCGATGCGATGTGCACGCTGCGGGCGACGTCGCCGTGCGCGCGACTACGGCGTCGGCCTGCGGTGCGCCCACGGCGCGGCGCGCTCGATCTGTGCTGCCAGCGCCAGCAGCAGGTCCTCGCGCACGTACGCGCCGACGAACTGCACGCCCACCGGCACGCCGTCCACCTCGTGCAGGGGCAGGGAGATTGCCGGCTGACCCGACGCGTTGAACGCCGGAGTGAAGCCGAGGAACGCCGACGTGCCGCGCAGCGGCGCGACGGGGTCGGCGTGGTCGTTCGCCAGCGCACCGACGGGTAGCGCCGGCTGCGAGGTCACCGGCGTCACCAGCACGTCGAACCCGTCGGCCCACCACTGCTGCAGCGCGCGGCGGAACTGCACCGTCGCCGCCACCGACGACGCGTAGTCGACGGCGCTGAACCTGCGTCCGAACGCCGCCATGGCCAGGTTCACCGGCTCGACGTCGCCGTCGCGCAGCTCGCGCCCCAGCAGCGCGGCCACCGAGTCGACGTTGGCCGCCATGTTCGTGCTCCACAGTGCGCTGAACTTGGCCCCGAACGACGGGTCCTCCAGCGCCGCGGGCCACGCCTCCTCGACGCGGTGGCCCAGCCGCTCCAGCAGCGCCGCCGCGTCGCGCGCCGCCTGCGCGCAGCCCTCGTGCACCGGCACGCCGTCGAAGCGCCGGTCCAGCAGGCCCACGCGCAGCGGCCGAGGGTCGCGCTCCAGTTCGTCGACGTAGGGGCGCGACGGCGGCGGGGCGATGATCCGGTCGCCGACTGCGGGGCCGTGCGTGGCGTCGAGGAACGCCGCGCAGTCGCGCACCGTGCGCGACACCACGTGCTCGACGCCCAGGTTCGCCTCGTCGCGCGACGGCGCCATCGAGATGCGTCCCTGGCTCGGCTTCAGGCCGACGAGCCCGCAGCACGACGCGGGCACGCGGATCGACCCACCGCCGTCGCTCGCCTGCGCGACGGGCACGATGCCGGCGGCGACGGCCGCCGCGCTGCCGCCGCTCGAGCCGCCCGAGGTGCGCGAGCGATCCCATGGGTTGCGCGTCGGACCCCACGCGAGCGGGTCGGTGACGGGCAGGCTGCCGAACTCGCACGAGTTGGCGCGCGCGAACGGGACCGTCCCCGCGCGCACCAGCCGCTCCACCTGCGCGCTCGTCTCGGTGCAGCGGTAGCCGGCCTCTTTCAGCGCCGCGTTGCCGTTGGTGAGCGGCGTGCCCCGCAAGTGCGCGTTCAGGTCCTTCAGCAGCATCGGCACGCCGCGCAGGGGCTGACCCTCGTCGGCCAGCGTGCGGGCAACCTCACGCGCCTGGTCGATCCACGACACCGTCACGGCGTTGATCGCCGGGTTCAGGCGCTCCATGCGGTCGATCGCCGCATCGAGAAGCTCGAGCGGCGTGGCCTCGCCACGGCGCACGAGTGCGGCCTGCTCGGTCGCCGGCATCCACTGCAGTTCGTCCGCCGTCCCCGACATGTCCGTCCCCCGATGCGTTCCGCCCCCTGTTGTAGCGTGCCGGCAGTGGCGCACGGCACCCCGGGGGAGTTCCGCGTCACGGCGCGCGACGTGCTGCGGGCCCCGGCGCCGCGGTTCCTGCTCGCGGGCAACTTCCTCGTCCACACCGCCGTGGCGGTGCAGGCAACGACGCTGGTCAAGCACGTGTACGACACCACCGGCCGCGAGATCGACATCGGATGGATCGGCCTCGCCGAGTTCCTGCCCATCGTCGCGTTCGTGCTCCTTGCTGGCAGTGCGGCCGACCGCTTCGACCGCAAGCGCGTGGCACTGATCGCCTTGGCTGGCGAGTTGGCGTCGTCGCTGCTGCTCGTGGCACACACGATGGGCGGCTCGGGTTCGGTGTGGCCGTTCTTCGCCGTCGCGGCGCTCTTTGGCACGAGCCGCGCCTTCCTCTCGCCCGCGGCACGCGCGATGTACCCGATGGTCGCGCCAGAGGGCGGATTGGCGCCGCTCATCGCCATGACGTCGGCGGTGTGGACCTCGGCGATGATCGTGGGTCCCGCGGCATCGGGGCTGCTGTACTCGATCGACCCCGCGGTGTCGTACGGCACCGCGGCCGTGCTGTCCCTGGGTGGCGGCCTGCTGATCTCGCGCGTGCGCTACCAGCGGCCCGCAGCCAGGTCCGAGCGCCCGTCGCTGCGCTCGGCGATGGAGGGCCTCACCTTCATCCGCCGCACGCCGATCCTGTTTGCGGCAATCGCGCTCGACCTCTTCGCCGTGCTGTTCGGCGGTGCGGTCGCGCTGCTGCCCGTGATCGCGACGGAGCGACTCGGCGTGGGCGACATCGCGTACGGATGGCTGCGGGCCGCGATCGGGATCGGGGCCGCCATCGTCGCCGTGTTCCTCGCGATCCGGCCGCTGCGCCGCCGCATCGGCACCGCGTTGCTCGTCTCGGTCGGTGTATTCGGCGTCGGCACCATCGTGCTCGGCGCGACGGCGAACTACTGGATCGCGTTCGCTGCCGTCGCGGTGCTGAGCGGTGCCGACATGGTGAGCGTCTTCATCCGCGGCACGCTCGTCCCGCTGGTGACGCCCGACGACAAGCGCGGCCGCGTGTCGGCGGTGGAGAACGTCTTCATCGGCGCCACCAACGAGCTCGGCGCGTTCGAATCGGGCGTGGTGTCGCAGGTCATCGGCGCCCAGGCCACCGTCGTGGGCGGGGGCGTCGCCACGCTGGGCGTCGTTGCTGCGTGGTGGGTGTGGTTTCCGTCGTTGCGTCGCATCGACAGGTTCAGCGACCTCGATGCTGCGCCGCAGCGGTGACGGACGTCCCTGAATGGACGGGGGTACAGTGCCTGCACGCAGCGCACGGCGCTGCGCGCACCGCATGAGACGCTCCCCGCTCCTCGCCGCCGCACTCGCCGTCGTGCTGCCCGCGTGCGGCGTGCTGCCCGGCACCGACGGCTATCTCGAGGGCGTCGGGCGCATTCCCGGCGGCGACTTCGAGTCGATCGTCGCACTGCCCGACGGCGTGTCCGTCGACTTCCCCGAGCTGGCCGGCGACCCGCTCGGGCGCACCGCGGAGGGCGCCAGGCTGCTGATGATCGGCGACTCCATCCTCGCCAGCACCTCCAGCCGTTACGGCGACGAGATGTGCGGCACGCTCACACAGCTGGGCTGGGACGTCGCGCTCGAGGCCGAGGCCGGCAGCTTCATGAATTTCGGGCAGAAGGTGCTGCGGAACCGGTTCGACGAGGGGTGGGACGCCGTCGTCGTGTTCCTCGGCACCAATTACGACGGCAACGCGGCGAACTACGAGACCCGCCTGCGCGACGTCGTCGAGACCGTGTGGCCGCTGCCGGTGCTGCTGCTCACCACCGGCACGTTCCGCGATGCGCAGCGGGAGGTGAACGAGGTGATCTGGTCCGTGCGCGACTCGTACGACCACGTGACCGTCCTCGACTGGTCCCGGATCCTCGAGGCCGGCGGGCTGCTGTCCGACGACGGCGTGCACCTGAACCGCAACGGACGGCGCGTGATTGCGTCCGCCATCGCCCGGGCCGTCCAGTTTGCGCCCACCGACCAGCCCGGCACGTGCCTCGATGCGCGGTTCCGCGACGACTCGAGGGTGAAGGATGCGATGCCGACGGACGAAGAGGCTGCTGCGGACGAGCCGGTCGACGACCAGTCCACCGAGCCGACCGTTGCGCCCGACGCTCCGGCACCGGAGACCACGGTCCCCTAGCGGTACGGTGTCCCGATGCGCATCGGCATCTTCTCCAGCTCCTCCGACGGCACGATCGACGGCTACGTCGCAGAGGCACGGGCCGCCGAACGCGACGGCTTCGCCAGCTACTGGGTCGCGCAGATCTTCGGGCCCGACGCGCTCACCGTGCTCGGCACGGTCGGCCGTGAGGTGCCGCGCATCGAGCTCGGCACCAGCGTCGTGCCCACCTACCCGCGCCACCCGATGATGCTCGCGCAGCAGGCGCTCACCACGAACGCGATGGCGGGTGGCCGGCTGTGCCTCGGCATCGGGCTGAGCCACAAGGTGGTCATCGAGGACATGATGGGCATGTCGTTCGACAAGCCCGTGCGCCACATGCGCGAGTACCTGTCGGTGCTGGTGCCGCTGCTCGAGGATCGCCGCGTGTCGTTCGCCGGCGAGACGTACACGACGCACGCCGGCCTCGACATCGCGGGCGCCAGCCGCCCGGGTCTCGTCGTCGCGGCACTCGGCGAGCAGATGCTGGCGCTCGCCGCGCAGCGCGCCGACGGCACCCTCACGTGGTGCACCGGCCCCGCCACGCTGCGCTCGCTGACCGTGCCCACGATCCGCGCCGCCGCCGAGCGGCACGGCCGCCCGACGCCGCGGGTGATCGCGGCGCTGCCGGTGTGCGTGACGACCGACGTGGCGGGCGCCCGGGAGCGCGCGGCGAAGGTGTTCGCGGTGTACGGGCAGCTGCCCAGCTACCGCGCGATGCTCGACCACGAGGGGGCCGCCGGACCGGCCGACATCGCGATCGTCGGGTCGGCCGCCGAGGTGGCCGATCGCATCGCCTCGCTTGCGGGCGACGGGGTCACCGACTTCGCGGCGGTCGAGTTCGGCGCCACGCCCGAAGAGCGGGCCGACACGCGCGCCGCGCTGGTGTCGCTGCTGAAGAAGTAGCCCGCCGGGCCGGCGGCGGAGCCGATCAGCGCAGCGCGATCGGCGTGCCGTCGACCATGTCGAAGAAGTCGTTGCCCTTGTCGTCGACCACGATGAACGCGGGGAAGTCGCGGACCTCGATCCTCCACACGGCCTCCATGCCGAGTTCGGGATACTCGAGCACCTCGACCTTGGTGATGCAGTCCTGCGCGAGACGTGCCGCGGGGCCGCCGATCGAGCCGAGGTAGAAGCCGCCGTAGTCCTTGCACGCGGCCGTGACCTGGCGGGACCGGTTGCCCTTCGCGAGCATGACGAAGCTGCCACCGGCGGCCTGGAACTCGGCGACGTACGAATCCATGCGCCCCGCCGTCGTCGGCCCGAACGCGCCCGACGCGTAGCCCTTCGGCGTCTTGGCCGGTCCCGCGTAGTACACGCAGTGGTCCTTGAGGTACTGCGGCAGGCCCTGACCGGCCGCGAGCCGCTCACGGATCTTGGCGTGCGCGATGTCTCGCGCAACCACCATCGGCCCGGTCAGCATCACGCGCGTGCGCACCGGATGGCGGGAGAGCAGCGCGCGAATCTCGTCCATCGGTCGCGTCAGGTCCACCGACACGACCTCGCCGTCCAGGTCGGCCTCCGTGACCTCGGGCAGGAAGCGTGCCGGGTCGGTCTCGAGCTGCTCGAGGAAGATCCCGTCGGCCGTGATCTTCCCGAGCGCCTGTCGGTCGGCACTGCACGACACCGCCATTGCGACGGGCACCGATGCGCCGTGCCGCGGCAGCCGCACGACGCGGACGTCGTGGCAGAAGTACTTGCCGCCGAACTGCGCGCCGATCCCGGTCTGCTGTGCGAGCGACAGCACCTTCGCCTCGAGATCCACGTCGCGGAAGCCGTGCCCCGCGCGCGAGCCGGACGTCGGCAGCGAGTCGAGGTAGCGGGTGCTGGCGAGCTTCGCGGTCTCCATCGCGTGCTCGGCCGAGGTGCCGCCGATGGCGACGGCGAGGTGGTACGGCGGGCACGCGGCGGTGCCGAGCGTCTTCATCTTCTCGAACAGCCAGGGCAGCAGCGTCGCCTCGTTGAGCAGTGCCTTCGTCTCCTGGAACAGGTAGCTCTTGTTCGCCGACCCGCCGCCCTTGGCGATGAAGAGGAACTTGTACTCGTCGCCGGCGACGGCCTGCACCTTGATCTCCGCCGGCAGGTTGGTGCCGGTGTTCACCTCGTCGTACATCGTCAGCGGCGCCATCTGGCTGTAGCGCAGGTTGCTCGTCTGGTACGTGTCGTACACGCCGCGCGAGATCGCCTCCTCGTCGCTGCCGCGCACCACGACGAACTGGCCCTTCCTTGCCTTGATGATCGCGGTACCGGTGTCCTGGCACATCGGCAGGATCCCGCCGGCGGCGATGCCCGCGTTCTTCAGAAGGTCGAGGGCGACGAACCGGTCGTTGGCGCTCGCCTCCGGGTCGTCGAGGATCCTCGCGAGCTGCGCGAGGTGCGCTGGCCGCAGGAGGTGGGCGATGTCGCGCATCGCCACCTGCGTGAGCATCGAGATCGCGGACGGCTCGACGACGAGGAAGCGTCCGAGTGCGGTGTCGACGGTGGAGACGCCGTCGGTGCCGAGCAGCCGGTACTCGGTGGTGTCGTCGCCGAGCGGCAGCAGGTCGACGTGCTGGAAGGGCTCCTGTGCCGGCATCAGACCGGCGAGCCGGCGAACGCGCCCGGGTCTCCCGCCGCGGGGATCTGCGGCGCCGACCACTGCACGGCCGTCGCGATCTCCTTGGCGACCGCGCGCCACTCAGCGGGGTTCCAGCCCTCCGCCTTGGCCTGCACGGTGCCGTCGATGCGCAGGAAGACGAACGCGGGCAGGCGCCCGACGCCCAACTGCTTCGTCAGCGAGCGGTCGGGGTCGACGAACACGAGGAACTCGTCGGCGAGGGGCCCGAGGAAGCGGCGGGCGTCGTCGCCCGGGGCGGTGACGACGAAGTTCACCCGCGTCGCCGCGCCGGCGAACTGCCGCATGATGCGCGCGGCGGTGGAGAGGATCCACGCGCTCTCGTGCGTGTACGGGTCGATCACCACGGAGGCGAAGTGAAAGGTCGTGAGCCACTCGCGCAGCGGGCGGGCCTCGCCCGTCAGCGGGGTGAACGTGGAGTCGAGGGAGGGACCGGTCGCCACGGCGCCTGACGGTAGCGGAAGTAGCGTCCCCGAGGTGCACCCGATGGAGGTCCTCCGCTGGGTGGCCGACCTGTCGGGGGCGGATCCGGCCGACCTCGTGGCCGAGTCGGCGTCCGCAATGCGCGCCCTGTCGCACGATCCTGCGGCACTGGTGCTGGTGGCGCGGCGGCTCGTCGACCACCATCCGACCTGCGGTCCGATGTGGACGATGTGCGCCCGCGCGATGACCTCCGCGGACCCGTCGGCCAGCCTGTCCGACTCGGCCCGCAGTGCCGTTCACGACGGCGCGGAGGCCCGAGCCGACGAGCTGGTCGAGGCGCGGGAGGGTGCGCGTCCGACAGTCCTGGTGGCGCTGGCCTGCGCGACGGGCGACCACGGGGCGCTCGCGATCGTCGAGCCGAAGGGCGCCGCGCGCGCCGCGCGCGCCCGCATGGAGGGCCGCGACGCGTGGCTGGTGGTTCCCGCCGGCGCGTGCGTGCCCCGGCCGATGTGGGACGAGATGCTCCGCCGCGCACCCGCTGCGGAGGTGTTCGCGGTCGCCGATGCCGACCTCGTGGTGCGGTCGTCGGGCACGTGGCCCGCGCGGTCCTGGTGCGCCGAGCCCGAGTGCCCTCCGTGCCCCGGGCTGCTCGCGGGCGGCGCACGGTAATCTCGCGGCATGTCGCCCCGCTCCAAGGATCTTCCCCGCCGTTCCTGCCTCTCGGTCCCCGGATCGTCGGAGAAGATGATGGGCAAGGCGCCCGGCATCCCCGCCGACATGGTGTTCCTCGACCTCGAGGATGCGGTGGCGCCGAAGGAGAAGGAGGCGTCGCGCGCGAAGGTGGTCGAGGCGATCCGCGGCCACGAGTGGGGCGACAAGGTCCTGTGCGTGCGCGTGAACGACTGGAGCACGAAGTGGACCGCCTTCGACATCATCGAGGTGGTCGGCAGCGCGGGTCCGCGCCTCGACGAGATCATGCTGCCGAAGGTCGAGTCGGCCGCGCAGGTGGTTGCCGCCGACATGCTGCTGCGCCAGGTGGAGGTGCGCGCGGGGCTGCCCGTGGGGCACATCGGCATGGAGGTGCAGATCGAGACGGCGCGCGGCCTGATCAACGTCGAGGAGATCTGTGCGGCGAGCCCGCGGCTCGAGACCGTGATCTTCGGGCCGGCCGACTTTGCCGCCAGCATGGAGATGCCGGTGCTCACGGGCGGGGTGCAGATCCCGTCGTATCCGGGAGACCACTTCCACTACGTCTTCAGCAAGATCCTCATGGCCGGCCGCGCCAACGGCCTGCAGGTGATCGACGGCCCGTTCCTCTACGTCCGCGACCAGGACGCGCTGCGCGACTACGCCGCGCGCACGCGCACGCTCGGCTACGACGGCAAGTGGGCGCT
>JBIIHV010000067.1:0-8114 GCA_044235415.1 Ilumatobacteraceae bacterium
GCCTCGGGCGGAGGTAGTCGCCATTCGACGGGTGCGGCGTCGCCCAGGCGATGGCGTTGAACTCGTGGTTGCCCATCACGATGAGCCCGGTGCCGGCCTCGACCATCGTGCGCGCGAGGCGCAGCACCTCGAGCTGGCCCTCCCCGCGGTCGATCACGTCTCCGACGAAGACGGCACGACGCGTCGGGTGGCTCCACAGGCCATCGCGCTCCGCATAGCCGAGGTGCCGCAGGAGCCCCACGAGCTTGTCGTACTGCCCGTGCACGTCGCCGATGACGTCATAGCCCTCACCGGGACCGCCACCCCGTTGACTCAATCGTCGTCCTCCAAGCTGGTGCCGGCCGCACCTTCCGTCTCCTTGATGGCCGCGTCGATCTCGTCGAGTACCTCGTCGCCGACCCCGATGCTGCGCGACTCTGCCAGCTGCCGGATCTCGACCAGCGGCCGCTGCACCGCCGTCATCACCTTGCCGGTGGTGACCGCACGCAACTTGTCCTGCATCTTGTCGAAGTGCTTCCAGATCTCCACGAGCTTCTTGACGTACAGGTCCCACTGCTTGCTGAACACCGTGAGCAGTCGCAGCACCTCGTTGGCATTCTCCTGCATGGCGAAGCTCTGCGTCGCCTGGCGCATCACGCCGAGGAACGTCAGCAGCAACAGCGGGGAGCACAGCACCACCTTCTGGCGCGCCGCGTCGTCGATGAGACCCGGGCGGTGCTGCTGGATGAACGACAGCACGCTCTCGTTGGGGATGAACAACAGCACGTACTCGAGTGCGCGCTGCTCGGCCTGGTTGACGTAGTCGCGCTTCGCGAGCTCCTGGATTCGCGCACCGACGTTGTCGAGGAACTGCGCCGCGAAGGCAGCCCTCTCCGCGTCCGTCGCCGCCTCGTGGTACTTGATGAAGTTCTCGAGCGGGAACTTGGAATCGAGGAAGATCACCCGGTCCGGCGGCAGGACGAACGTGTAGTCCGGCCGGCCGCCACCCGCGAGCGTCTCCTGCACCTGGTAGTTCACTCCGCGGTGCATGTCGGCGCCGACCAGGATGTCCTCGAGCATCTTCTCGCCCCACCAACCTCGCGTCTGCGGGTTGGCGAGCACCCGGTTGAGGGCGGTCGTCTGATCGACGAGGCCCTCCACCGCCCGGTTGACGTCGCCAAACCGCTCGGAGCTGAGCTCGCGCAGGCGGTTGATCTCGTCACGGAGGCCCCGCGCCTGCTGGTCGAACGCATCGCGCTGGGCTGCAAGGGTGCTCGCGATTGCGGAGCTGTGCTGACCGAGCGCCGCAGAGCCCTCGCTGGCGACCCGTTCAGCCGCGAGCCTGATGGCATCCTCGCGGACCTGGGTCGAGCGCTCCTCGATCCGCGCGAGCGCCAGATCGACCTGCTCCTGAATCGCGGGGCCCGAACCGCCGCGAACCGACCGGACCACCACGACGCCGGTCACGATGCCGACGAGCACCCCCACGACAACCGCAATCACGAGTTCCATCGATGATCTCCTCCGCCGCCCTCGAGCGGCTGCCCATTGCTACTCCACCCGTGTGACGCACGGATCGGCCGAGACCGTGACTCAGGTGCGGCGGACCGCGTCGATGACCTCCCCGAAGCCGGACAGGGTCTCCTCCAGCCCGCGCCGCATGCCCGCACCCACGGGGAACGCGAGGTTCATGCTGATGCTGCGGAAGCCGAGGTCGAGGATGCCCCGGGCGAGGTCCCTGCACTCGTCCGGCGTCCCGGCGATGGCGAACCGGGGGACGAGGTCGTCGGGGACGAGCCGGTCGATCTCGGGGTCGTCGTGGCGGTCGTGGTCGAAGTACCAGCCGGTGGAACGGGCCAGCGCCTCTTCGATGCGGCGGTACCAGGACTCGTCGAACCCCAGCTCCTGCGGACGGATCAACGCGACGTAGTGGGCGACGTAGCGCTTCACGCTCCGGCGCGCCCGGTCGCCGTCGGACGACACGCAGAGCGTCACCCGCGGCGCGACCTCCGTCGAGCCCTGCGGACGACCGGCCCGTCGCTCGCCCTCGGCGATCCACGACCGGTACTCGGCGGCGAGGGACGGAGACAGGTACCGGCCGCCGACCAGTGCGGAATCCGCGACCTCCCCTGCGAGGCGCATGACCTGCGGACTGCGCGTGCCGATAGAGATCGGCACCGCCGCCGGACCGCCCTGCAACCGCGCACCCCGGGCCTGCACGACCGATCCGTCGATGCTGACCGTCTCCCCGTTCCACAGTCCACGGAGGAGTGCGACCGTCTCGCGCAGAGTCGCGACCGGCTTCGGCGTGGCGAGTCCCACCGTGTCGAGACCGGCTCCGACGCCGAGGCCGAGGAATGCGCGGCCGCCCGACGCCTCGTGCAGGGACGCCGCAGCGGCGGCGAGCACCGCGGGGTGGCGGGAGTACGGGTTGGTCACCATCGGACCGAGCGCGATCCGCGACGTCTCGCGGGCCACGAGGGCGAGCAGCACGAAGCAGTCGTGCCACAGCACGACGTCGGAGATGCCCAGACGGTCGAACCCGACCTCCTCGGCGAGGCGCGCCAGGGCGACGACATCGCCGACCGGCATGCCCGGGGTGATCTCCGCCTCGAGCACCGTGCGGACCGGCCCCGGGGCGCTCACTTGAGCCCCCGCACGAACGGCCTCGCGAGGGCGCCGGGCTGGCGGGTCCTCCTCACGAACACGGCCACGACCACGATGGTCGCGACGAACGGCAGCGACGCGAGGAACTGCCCGTTGAGGCCGTGCCCGAGGATCAGCGGAAGGTTCAGGCGCAGCGCGTCGACGTATCCGAAGAGCAGGCACCCTGCGACGGCACCGCGCAGCCTCCATCCTCCGAAGATCACCGCCGCAATGGCGATGATCCCCTTCCCCCCGATGTTGCCGCTCTCGAACCTCCCGACCTGGCCGAAGAGGTACACGGCTCCTCCAAGACCGGAGGCGAAGCCTGCGACGAGGATCGCCTGCCTGCGGCGCGCGTTCACGTCGACGCCCGTCACGTCCGCAGCCTGCGGATCCTCACCCGACGCGCGCACCTCGAGGCCCCATGTCGTCCGGTAGACGAGGTACCAAACCGCCGGCACCAGCACGTACACGAGGTACATCGGCCACCGTTGCGCGAACAGCGCCGGTCCCACGACCGGGAGATCGGCGAGCAGCGGTACCCGCACCTGTCCCGCGAGTCGGGTGTCGAGTTCCAGGCGCGGGTGCACGTAGGCGGCGACGCCGAGCACGAGCACGTTGAGGCTGAGCCCGATGCCGAACTGGTCGGCGGCGAGGCGATGGCTGAACTCGGCCTGCACCACCGCGACGGCGACACCCGCGGCGGCGCCGGCCGCCAGGGCCAGCGGGATGCTCGCCGCACCGGTGAATGAGAGCGCAGCGGCGAAGTGCCCTGCGAGGAGCATCGCCTCGACAGAGAGGTTGATCGTCCCCGCGCGCTGGGCGACCCATTCGCCGACTGCCGCGAAGGCGAGGACCGCCGCGAGCCGGAAGGTGCTCTCGTACAGCGGGCCGTTGCCGAGGACGTCGACGAGAAACGAGGGCACGGGTCAGATCCGCTCCGTGATCGCCGCCACGGCCCGGCGCCGTCGCAGCACCGAACCGATCGCCGGCGGGATGAACAGCGCGACGACGAGCAGCGCACGGACGACGTCGACGAGCACGGCTTCGATGCCCGCGACCGACAGGAACGTGGATCCGCTGCGGAGTCCCGCGAACACGAACGCAACCGGAATCGCGACGAGGGGGTTGTTCCGCGCAACGAGAGCGACGAGCAAGCCGTCCCAGCCTGCTCCCGACGCAAAGCCCGCGGAGAACTGGTGCTGGGACTCACCACCCGCGAGCATCATCGCTCCGGCGAGGCCCGCCGCCGAACCGGAGACGAGGATCGCCGCCATCCCGTCCCGCGCCTGCGACGCGCCAGCCCGTTGCGCCGCACGCGGGTTGAGACCCAGCATCGAGAGCCGGAATCCCCACGTCGTGCGCGCCAGCATCCACGCAAGACCGGCCGCAACCAGGACCGCCACCGGAACCGAGGCCGGAAACCGGTTGCCGAAGACCTCGATGATGCCGAGGCGCGAGCCGGGGACGACCGGGCTGCTCTGGAGCAGGCGGTCCTGCGCGTCCGGCTCCGCGCTGCGCAGCAGTTCGCTGCGGCTCAGCGCGAAGGCCGCGACCTGCGGTGCGAGGTACACGAGCAGCAGCGTCGTCAGCACGACGGGGATCCTCCGCCACACGTGGAGCGCACCGGCAATCCCCGCCCACGCACCTCCCGTGGCCGCGCCGAGCAGCAGGCCCGCGAGCATCGGAACGATCCCACCCGGGTGGACCAACGTGAGCACGAACGCAGAGCCCATGGCACCGACCAGCACCTGACCCTCCTGGCCGATGTTGAAGACGCCGGCACGTGCGGCAACCGAACTGCCCGCCGCGACCAGGAGCAACGGCGCCGTCCGCCGGAGCGTCTCGCCCCACCGGCCGTCGCTCAATACCGCGCCGTCCAACAGTGCCGACGCCGCCTGCAGCCACGAGCGTCCACTCGCCTCGACGACCGCCATCGAGAGCACCAGCGCGACCGCGATGCACGCGACGTACAGCGCCGCGACCTCCCGTCCCGCCGCTCCGGCCCAGTGTCGCGCCGGGCGAACCACGTTCACGTCGCACCCCCGACCAGCATTCCGATCCGCGCGGCGGCCGTGTCGTCGTTCTGCACCTCGCCCACGATCCGTCCCCGCGACAGCACGACGATGCGGTCGGAGAGATCGAGGAGTTCGTCGAGCTCGGAGGACAACAGCAGGACCGCGGTTCCCGACGCTGCCGTGGCTCTCAAGCGGTTCGCCATCTCGCGCGCCGCGCGAACGTCGAGTCCACGCGCGGGCTGCGCCGCAACGAGGACACGGGGCTGCGACGACAACTCCCGTGCGGCCACGACCCGCTGCTGGTTTCCACCCGACAACGTGTAGAGGGGCGCCGCAGGCGACGGGCAGGCGATCCCGTACTCCGCGATCAGCTCCTCTGCGCGGTTGCGCATTGCGGTCCGGTCGAGCACGCCGCGACGCGCCACCGACCGCGGCGAGGCGAGTACGAGGTTCTCCTCGACCGACATCTCGAGGATGCAGCCGGAGTCGTGCCGGTCCGCGGGGATGACCGCGATGCCGGCCCGACCCATCGCACCCGCACGGCCGGTTCTCACCGCCGTGCCGCACACCTCCACCGTTCCCGACGACGCAGTGCGCAGGCTCGACAGCACGTCGACCAGCACGTGCTGTCCGTTGCCCTCGGCTCCGGCGACGCCGACGATCTCGCCGGCGGACACCTCGAGCGTCAGTGCGTCGAGCTCGACCCCGCGCCGGGCACTGCGCACGGTGAGGCCGTCGAGCCGGAGCACCTTCGCACCCGGTGCACTCGGCGGCCCTCCCACGGTCGTGTGCGGGACGACTCCGCCCACCATGGCCTCGGCGAGCTCGTCGACCGATGTCGCCGCGGTCTCGAACGCGGCTGCCACCCGCCCCTCGCGCAGCACCACGACCTCGTCGGTCGCACGGAGCACCTCGTCGAGACGGTGGCTGGCCAGCGCAACCGCGACGCCCTCGTCGCGCACGACACGACGGAGCACGGCGAACAACTGCTCGCTCTCCTCGGCAGTCAGCACCGACGTGGGTTCGTCGAGGACGAGCACCCGCGGGTTGCGCCTCAGGCACTTGACGATCTCCACCCGCTGCCGCTGGCCCGCACTCAACGATCCGACCCGGGCATCAGGGTCGACCACGAGACCGAACCGCTCGCCGACCTCACGGACCAATCTGCGCGCATTCCGCGCGTCGAGTCGTCCGGTCCGGTCGCCGAGCACCACGTTCTCCCACACCGTGAGGGCATCGACGAGGCTGAAGTGCTGGTGCACCATCCCGATGCCGAGCTCGGCGGCGACGTGCGGACTCGCGATCCCGACCGCCCGGCCGTCGACCCGGATCTCGCCCTCGTCGGGCTGGACCAGGCCGATGAGCAGGCGCATCAGCGTCGACTTGCCCGCCCCGTTCTGGCCGAGGATGCCGTGGATCCTTCCCGGCCGCAGCGAGAGCGACACGCCGTCGCACGCCCGGACGGATCCGAACCGCTTCGTGACCGACACGAGCTCGATCGCAGCCCGCGCGGCCGAGACCGGCCGTGCCGCCACCGGCCCGTCGGCCGGCGACGGCGCGTCGTCAGCCGGCGTAGGCCCTGGCCTTGATCTCTCCGAAGGCGGTTGCGAATTCACCAGCCTTGATCTTGGCGTACACGGCCTCCATCGCAGCAGCCTGGTCGGGCGTCGGACTGCAGATGAACGCTCCGGGGGACCCGCCGGGACCGACGTTGTCCCCGGGCCGGAACACCAGTGCGTCGCCCTCCTTGAAGGTCCCCTCGATGATCCGGCGGACCGCCTCGATCACGTAGTCGCCGCCGTCGAACCGGATCTCGATCCCGTACCCCAGGTCGCTGCGCTCGCAGCCGTCGGCCTTCCCCGCCGTCATCGTGAGCACGCCGTCGGCGTTGGCGAGCTGCACGATCGCCTCGTGGGCACCGTCGAGGTAGGGGTACACGGCTCCGACTCCGGCCGCCTTGGCGGAGTTGTAGGCCTCGGTCGCACCGGCGGTGTTGGCGAAGTCGTACGGGTACGCCCCCGTCGGCACGTACGTCATGGTCGCATCGGCCTGTGCGTCCTTCAGGCCCATCTCGAAGGCGAGGTACGCCTCCTTTTCGAATCCGAGGTCGCAACAACCCAGCACCAGCACCGACTTCGAATCGGCGCCATCGAGCAGCAGGCCGGTCGCAAAACCGGCCGTGTAGCTGATCTCCGAGGAGTCGTCGCGGGTCTGCGCGAGGCCCGGCAGATCCTTGCCGTAGCCGGAACCGCAGTTGCAGTACCAGAAGATGTCGGAGTAGGTGACCGTCAGCTGGTCAAGCGGACCTGCGATCTCGCTCGCAGCGACGACGATCACGTCCGCGCCCTGCTGTGCGATCGCCTCCAGCTTCTCGGCGGCCTGCTCGGCAGCCACCTGATCCACGATGATCGGCTCGGGTAGGCCGTACTGGGCTGCAATCGCCTTCACGCCATCGACCGTCGCCTGCACGTACGCCCCGTCGTTGGCCGGTCCGGCTGCGGCAACGGCGAATTGCACCGTCCCGTCGCCGTCGGCGTCGAGCACCGACAGCTCCGTCGACATTGCGGGAGCCGTGCTCGTCGTCGAATCACCCACAGCGGTCGAATCTGCGTCGGATCCACAACCCGTCGCCGCGACCACGAGTCCCACGGCCACCACCGCGGCCAAGCGTCGTCCCACCATCAGTCTCTCTCCTTGTCCGATCCGACGGAAACTTCCACCCTGCCACTTCGGCGGATGCCGGTGCGTAACCGTGCCCCACCCGGGTGGACGGGACCGGTCCGATTGCGCGTCAGCCGACGACCGTTGACACCTGCATGGTCGGCGAGGAGTTCGTGTAGTTGCCGAGGTCGGCGAGGATGTCGCCCATCTTCGGCGTGGACATGGCCGCCTGCATGGCCTCCATGCTCTCGAAGTAGAAGGCCACGGATGCGAGGTTCGGGCCGTTGATGCCGCGCTCCAGCTCGATTCGCGAGGGCTTGAATGCCTCGGCGCACATCGGCACATGGGAGCCGGCGTAGTAGTCGTGGTCGAAGGTGATGCCCTCGCCGCCCGGGTAACTGACTGTGACCTTGATCATTCCGGCACGCTACCTTCGGCGCCCATCGCGCGGATGCACGACCTCCAACGCGTGCAGCCCGATTCGTCCGGGCCGGTCGCTCCTCTCTTCCACCTGACAGCATGGTCGGGTGCCCGGACACGACACGGCGAATCACGACCGCCTCCCACGCGCGTTCTGGCGCCAGTTCGCCGCATCGACGATGTCGAACTTCGGCGACGGCATCGTCACGGCAGCCGGACCGCTCCTCGCGCTCTCCCTGACCGACGATGCCCGGATGATCGCCGCCGTCAGCGTGGCTGCGATGCTGCCGTGGCTGGTGCTCTCGCTGCCGGCAGGCGTCTTGATCGACAGGTTCGAACGGCGCCGGATCCTCGCGGTTGCAAACGTCATCAGGGCAGCGCTCTTCGGGG
>JBIIHV010000068.1:0-8003 GCA_044235415.1 Ilumatobacteraceae bacterium
AAAGTGCTCCCGCACCGCGTGCAGTGCGAAGCCGACCGTCACCTTGTCGTTCCAGTACAACCGTGCGGTCGTCTGGATCGACGACCTGCTGGACGAAGAGGATCCGCACTCGTACGACCTGTGCCCGAAGCACGGGGAGCGGGTGACGGCGCCCACGGGATGGCACCTCGAGGACCGTCGTCGCCGGCAGGGCCACGGGTTTCCCGACAGAATCGCAGGATGACCGTCTGGCCGCCACCGGCGGTCCCGCCCACCCGCCTTGTGCCGCGGGGGTTTCCCGTTCCCCTCATCGTCGGGACGTGGCTCGCCGCGTGGCTGGCCGGCAACGTCATTGGTGCAGTCGTCGTGCTCGCGTCGGGCCACGGGGACACGGATCCGCTGGAGATGCCCACCTGGGTGGTGTCGGCGTCGGCGGCGTCGCTGTGGATCCCCGCCCTCGTGGCGCTCGTCGTGGTGTCCCGCGCGCGCGGCACGGGCTCGTGGGCGCGCGACTTCGGGTTGCGCGCAAGGTGGATCGACCTCGTCGGCCTGCCGATCGGGGTGGCGTCGCAGCTGGTCCTCGTCCCGTTGGTGACCCTCCCGTTCACGCGGCTCTTCCCGGACTCGTTCAGCGCCGAGCGCGTGGAGGAGCGGGCGAGGGGACTCGCGGACATGGCGAGCGGTCCGTGGATCGCGCTGCTCGCGGTCGTGGTGGTCGTCGGCGCCCCGCTCGTGGAGGAATTGGTGTACCGGGGGTTCATCCAGCTCGGTCTCGCCCCGCGGATCGGGGCGACCGTCTCGCTGCTCGTCGCCGCCGCGTGGTTCACGCTCGTGCACCTCTCGCCGCCGGAGTTCCCCGGGTTGTTCGCGTTCTCGCTCGTGCTCGGACTCTGTGCGGCGCGAACCGGCAGGCTCGGGATGGCGGTGGCGGCGCACGTCGCGTTCAATGCAACCGGCCTGCTGCTCGTCGTGCTGCTCTGACCGGGGCATAGGCTCGGCGACCGTGGTGACCGATACGTCCGATCCCACGCACGCCGCCGGCGCGTCGGCATCGCGCTACTGGCAGCGCTTCGCAACGGTCGTCACGGTGGGTGGTGCGATGCTCGCGGTGCTGCTGTCGCTGCACCCGCGCCTGATCGTCGCGAACAACACGCCCACCGGCGGCGACTTCGGCGCGCACGTGTGGGGGCCGGCCTACCTGCGCGACCACCTGCTGCCGCGGCTCACCGGGTGGAGCATGGACTGGTACGCGGGGCTGCCGACCTACCGCTTCTACATGGTGGTGCCCGCGCTCGCGATCGTGGCGCTCGACGCGCTCGTCCCGTACGGCGTCGCGATGAAGATCGTCGCCGTCGCGGGGCCGGTGGCGCTGCCGTGGTGCGCGTGGCGCTTCGGGCGGCTCGTGCGGCTTCCGTTCCCGGTGCCGGAGGCGTTCGCGGTCGCGTCGACGATCTTCCTCTTCGACGAGAGCTTCACCATCTACGGCGGCAACATCGCCTCGACGATGGCGGGCGAGTACTCCTTCGCCATCGCGCTCGCGCTGGCCATGCTCGCGTTCGGCCTGGTGGTCCGCGGGCTCGAGACGGGTCGCGGGATGGTGCTCGCATCGGTGGTGCTCGCGCTGTCCGCGCTGAGCCACGGCATCGTGCTGCTCTTCGTGTTCGGCGGCGTCGCGTTGATGCTGCCGTTCTGGCCGAACCGGCCGTCCCTGCGCTTCGGCGCGGGGACGATCCTGTTCGGCACCCTGTTGTCGGCGTTCTGGGTGCTTCCATTCGTGTCGAACCACGCCTACATGACCGACATGAAGTACGAGCCGCG
This sequence comes from Ilumatobacteraceae bacterium, assembly GCA_044235415.1. Taxonomy (GTDB): domain Bacteria; phylum Actinomycetota; class Acidimicrobiia; order Acidimicrobiales; family Ilumatobacteraceae; genus UBA3006. Next base: position 1,798 of record JBIIHV010000068.1, read on the forward strand.
GCCCAGCGGCGCGGCCGACTCCTTCTGGAAGATGTACTTCCCGCTGCACCCGTCGCTCGACGCCCTGATCACCGTGCTCGCGGTGGTCGGTGCGGCGTCGTTCATCCGGCGGCGCAGCCGCGTCGGCACGTGGCTGTCGGTGTACGCCGCGGTCCTGGTCGCGGCGGTGTGGGTCGCGCGCGAGAGCCTGCCCGTGATCGGGCTGCTGTGGAACCCGAGGGTGCTGCCGTTCCTCTACCTCGTGCGGTACCTGCTGTTCGCGCAGGGGTGCGTCACGGCGTGCGCCTTCCTCGTCCGGTCGTTGATGCTCGACCGCGAGGTGCAGATCCCCGATCCCGAGCCGGTCGCGGTCGGGCCGCAGTCCACGGTGCCGGGTGCGATGGTGGAGTCCGCCGATCCGGCGCCCGGCGGCGCGGACGTCGCAGCGCCCGTCGGCGTCGCGGCGGCCGAGCCGGCCGCACCCGAGCCGCGGGTCGGACGGACGGTCGTCGTGCGTCCACCGCGCGTCGACGACAAGCCGTGGTTCACCGTCGGCTTCCTCGCCGCGTTCGCGATCGTGACGGCGGTGGCGATCGGATTCCGATTCCAGGAGCTGCCGTTCGGCCGCACGGTGGCGGCGGCGGACGGCTCCAGCCGATACCAGTGGGGCCCGTTCTCGACGAAGTCGTCGAACGACGGGTTCGTCGACGGCTGGGCGCGCTGGAACTTCACCGGCTACGAGGGGAAGGCCGCGTACGGGGAGTACCACGACGTGGTGCAGACGATGGCCGGGCTCGGCGCCGATCCGTCCCACGGCTGCGGTCGCGCGCTGTGGGAGAACAACTCGGCCACGAACGCGTACGGCACGACCATGGGCCTCATGCTCCTGCCGTTCTGGACCGACGGATGCATCGGATCGATGGAGGGGCTCTTCTTCGAGGCGTCGGGGACGACGCCGTACCACTTCATCACGGCGGCGGCGATGTCCAAGCAGAGCAGCAACCCCGTGCGCGAACTTCGCTACGACGACAACGACGCACAGCGTGGCGTGCGGTACCTGCGAGAGCTCGGCGTGCGCTACTTCCTCGGCTTCACGCCGGAGGCCGTCGCGGCGGCGCGCGGCACCGATGGACTCGTGGAGGTCGCCTCGGCGGGGCCCTGGCGCGTCTTCGAGGTCGAGGGCACCGAACTGGTGGTGCCGCTCGACGTGCAGCCCGTCGACGTCGAGCACCGGCCCGGCGACCCGCGCGAGCGCTGGCTCGAGGTCGGAACGAGCTGGTTCCAGAATCCGGGGGACTGGGCGGCCCGGCCCGTCGACGGCGGCCCGGATTCGTGGCAGCGCGTCGGTGCCGTGGTCGACGAGGCGCGACGCGAGGGTCTGCCCGGCGAGTCGTGGCGCAGCGTGGACGTGGTGGTGCCGGCTGCAGAGATCGAGCCTGTCCGCCTGCCGCGCGTGGAGGTCTCGGACGTCGTGGTCGGTCGCGAGTCGGTGTCGTTCTCCGTCGATCGGACCGGCGTCCCGGTGCTGGTCCGCGTGAGCTTCTTCCCCAACTGGCGCGCGGACGGTGCGCTCGGCCCGTGGCGTGCGGCTCCGAACATGATGGTCGTCGTGCCGACGGAACGGGACGTCCGTCTCGAGTTCGGTCCGTCGCTGCGCGACCGCGCGTCGTATGCGACGACGTTCGCAGGTGCGATCGTCCTGTCCGCGATCGGTATCCGGGCGCGACGCAGGCGTCGGTAGCCTCCGGTTCCGTGCCCGATCTCCAGGCGATCGTCAAGGCGTACGACGTCCGGGGCACCGTTCCCGATCAGCTCGACGCGGATGCGGCCCACGCCTTCGGTGTCGCGTTCGCGCGCTTCACCGGCGCGCCTCGCATCGTCGTCGGGCGCGACATGCGGCCGAGCGGACCGGAGCTCGTCGATGCCTTCGTCCGCGGGGCGCTGGCGCACGGCGCCGACGTCGTCGACATCGGCCTCGCATCGAGCGACCTCCTCTACTTCGCGTCCGGACGGCTCGACGCGCCGGGGGCGATGTTCACGGCGTCGCACAACCCGGCCCAGTACAACGGCATCAAGATGTGCCTCGCGGGCGCGCGCTCGGTGGGCATCGACAGCGGCCTGCGCGACATGCAGCGAACCGCGGCCGACGTGCTCGAGGGCCGCGGCCCGGCCGCGGCGCCGAAGTCGGGCACCCTCTCGCACGCCACCCTGCTGGCCGAGTTCGCCGACCACGTCGTCGGCTTCCTCGCGGGCGACACGGGGCGCCGTCTGCGCGTGGTCGCCGACACCGCCAACGGCATGGGCGGGCTCGTGGTCCCCGCGGTCTTCGACCGGCTGCAGGGCTTCGACCTCGAGGTGATGTACCCCGAGCTCGACGGCACGTTCCCCAACCATCCGGCCGACCCGCTGCAGCCCGAGAACCAGCGCGACCTGCGCGAGCGCGTGCTCGCGGGCGGGTTCGACGTCGGGCTCGCCTTCGACGGCGACGCCGACCGCGTGTTCCTGGTCGACGAACGGGGCCGCGGCATGTCGGGCAGCACGACCACGGCGATGCTCGCCGTCCGGTTCCTCCGGCATCAGCCGGGTGCGACGGTGCTCTACAACCTCATCTGCTCGCGCGCCGTCCGCGAGGTCATCGCCGAGCACGGCGGTACCGGCGTGCGCACCAAGAACGGGCACAGCTTCATCAAGCAGGTCATGGCGGACACGGGCGCCGTGTTCGCCGGCGAGCACTCCGGCCACTACTACTTCGCGGGCAACTACCGGGCCGACAGCGGCCTCGTCGCCACGATGGGCATCCTCGGCGAGATGCTGCGGGATGGGCGGCCGCTGTCGGAGCTCCGCCAGCCGTACGAGCGCTACGAGGCGAGCGGCGAGATCAACACGGTGGTCGACGACATTCCCGCGGTGCTGGAGCGCGTCGCTCGGCACTGGTCGTCGCACCCGCAGGACCGTCTCGACGGACTGACCGTCGACTGCGGCCCGTGGTGGTTCAACGTCAGGGCGTCGAACACCGAGCCGCTGCTGCGACTCAACCTCGAGGCGCCGACCCGCGACGAGTGCGACGCGTACACCGCCGAGGTGCTGGCGGTCGTCGGCGGCCGCTAGCCGAGCGCATGTACGCTCGCGGCGTGGCCCTCGATCCCGCGCTCCTCGCCATCCTCGCGTGCCCGGAGGACAAGGGACCGTTGTTGCACGTCGACGACGCCGGAGGGGAGTTCCTCTACAACCCGCGTCTGCGCCGCCGCTACGACGTGCGCGACGGCATTCCCGTCATGCTCGTCGGCGAGTCGACCGTGCTCGACGGTGCGGCGCACGACGACGCCGTGCGTCGGGCCGCCGCACGCGGCTGACACGGGCACCCGCTCCGGCACGACGCCGGGGAGCACCGGTTCGTCGGTGCACCGTGCGGTACAGTCGGCGACCGGCCTGAGAAGGAGCGTGCATGCCGACGTTTGCTGAACGACGCGACTGGAGGGTTGCCGACCTGTCGATGGCCCCGTTCGGGCGCAAGGAGATCCACCTGGCCGAGCACGAGATGCCCGGCCTTCGCGCGCTGCGCCGCGAGTACGGCAAGTCGAAGCCGCTGAAGGGCGCGCGCATCTCGGGTTCGCTGCACATGACGATCCAGACGGCGGTGCTGATCGAGACGCTGGTCGAGCTCGGCGCAGAGGTGCGCTGGGCGAGCTGCAACATCTTCTCCACGCAGGACCATGCCGCGGCCGCGGTGGTGGTGGGCCCCGGGGGGACCGTGGACGCCCCCAACGGCGTGCCGGTGTTCGCGTGGAAGGGCGAGACGCTCGAGGAGTACTGGTGGGCGACCGACCAGATGATGACGTGGCCCGACGGCGACGGACCGAACATGATCCTCGACGACGGCGGCGACGCGACCCTGCTGCTGCACAAGGGCGTCGAGTTCGAGCGCGCGGGCGAGGTGCCCGACCCCACGACGGCCGACAACGCCGAGCTCGCCATCGTGCTCGGCCTGCTCCAGCGCACGCTCAAGACCGACCCGACGAAGTGGACGCGCATGGCGGCCGGCATCAAGGGCGTCACCGAGGAGACGACCACGGGCGTCAAGCGGCTCTACCGCATGGCGGAGAAGGGGGAGCTGTTGTTCCCCGCCATCAACGTGAACGACAGCGTCACCAAGTCGAAGTTCGACAACCTCTATGGCTGCCGCCACTCGCTGATCGACGCCATCAACCGTGCCACCGACGTGATGCTCGCCGGCAAGGTCGCGATCGTGTGCGGCTACGGCGACGTGGGCAAGGGCTGCGCCCAGAGCCTCCGTGGCCAGGGCGCGCGGGTCGTCGTCACGGAGATCGACCCGATCAACGCGCTGCAGGCGGCGATGGAGGGCTATCAGGTCGACACGCTGGAGAACTGGGTCGCCAAGGCCGACGTGTTCGTCACCGCCACCGGCAACACGACGATCGTCGACACGGGCCACATGCAGCGCATGAAGCACAACGCGATCGTCTGCAACATCGGCCACTTCGACAACGAGATCGACATGGCCGGACTCGCCCGCAGCGGCGCGGTACGCGACGAACTGAAGCCCGGAACCGACCTGTGGACGTTCCCCGACGGCCACTCGGTGATCGTCCTCGCCGAGGGGCGGCTCGTGAACCTCGGCTGCGCGACGGGACACCCGAGCTTCGTCATGAGCTGTTCGTTCACCAACCAGGTGATCGCGCAGATGGAGCTCTTCAACTACCTCGACCGGTACCCGCTCGGCGTCTACGTGCTGCCCAAGCACCTCGACGAGCGCGTCGCGGCGCTGCACCTCGATGCGCTGGGCGTCATCCTGACGAGGGTCACCGACGAGCAGGCCGACTATCTGGGCGTGGATCCGTCGGGTCCGTTCAAGCCCGACGCGTACCGCTACTAGTCGACCCCGTCACTCCGTCCACGGGGCTCGGTCGTCCGCACCGGAGGGCGACGGGCCCACCGGGCGGATGCTGAGCGCGGGGATCGTGCGCTGCACGATCGGGCCGATCGCAAGGGCGAAGATGAGCGTGCCGGCACCGACGGATCCGCCGAGCAGCCAGCCGATCAGCAGGACCGCAACCTCGACCGTCGTGCGCGCGCGCGACACGCGCCACCCGCGCGCGGAGAGGCCGGTCATCAACCCGTCGCGCGGTCCCGGCCCGAGCCCCGAGCCGATGTAGAACCCCGAGCCGACGCCCACGAGCGCGATGCCCGTCGCCATCGTGGCGATGCGCAGGCCGAGGGCGTCCGGCTGCGGGACGTTGGCGATGACGATGTTGGCGACGAAGCCGATCTCCACGGCGTTGAGGAGCGTGCCGATCCCCGGGCGCTGGCGGAGGGGAATCCACAGCAGCAGCACGATGAAGCTCGTGAGGATGAGGGCGTTGCCGAACTGCCACCCGATCGTCTTCGAGAAGCCGTCGTGAAAGACGTCCCACGGCGGGAGGCCGAGTGCGGCCTGCTTCTGCAACCCGACGCCTGCGCCGAACAGCGCGAGTCCGCCCACACATCGCACGGTGCGCTGCATGCCCCGGTCGGCGAGCGGCGCGACGAACGATGCACGCACCGACTGTGGAACCGCCTCAGGCACCTCGACACGCTACTGCTCCACCGGGACCGCGGCCGTGCTGCTGACCCGGCGCTGCCCGGCATGCGGCGCGGTCGCGCGCGGCGCCTGCGTCGGGTGCCGCGCGGCGCTGCTCGGTTCGCCACGGCCGCACGCAAGTCCGTTCCCCGCGGCGGTCGTCTACGAGGGTGTGGCGCGCAGCCTCGTCGTCGCGCTGAAGTACGGGCGACAGTCGCCGGTCGCCAACGTGCTCGCCGAGGCGGTGTCGGCGCTCGCGGCCGAGATGCCGCCCGCCGACGTCGTGACGTGGCCGCCGTCCGACCGCGGCCGTATCGCGGCGCGCGGCATCGACCATGCGCCCCTCCTCGCGCGGTGCACCGCGGCGCGCCTCGGCCTGCCCGCCCGGCCGCTGCTCGTGCGGCGAGACGCCACGGTGCAGACCGGCGCGTCGAGGTACGAACGGCTGCGCGGACCGCGCTTTGCGGTGCGGCGCAACGTGCGCGGCGTGCGGGTGCTCGTGGTCGACGACGTCGTCACCACCGGTGCGACACTGCTCGCCGCTCGCGCTGCGCTGCTCGGCGCCGGGGCCGACGACGCGGCGTGCGTCGCGGTGGCCGCCACGACCCCGCTCGGGAGCCGACGGTAGGCTTGGGACCGGCATGGCCCT
>JBIIHV010000070.1:0-7998 GCA_044235415.1 Ilumatobacteraceae bacterium
GCCCGTGTTGGCGATCTCGAAGGTCACCCGGCCCGCGGGCACCGTGCCGGCGTCCACCGACACCTTCCATTCCTTCACTTCGCCGGTGATGGTCCCGTCGGACGGGCGACTTGTCGACGTGCCACCTGCACACCCCGCCGCCACGATCACGATTGACGCCGCGGTCCAGATCCTCGTCGTCCCCATCGGGCACACTCCTTGACATCCGGCGGACCCGGACGCCGGGTGCGCCCGATCACGGTAGGCACGAGAGGGGTGGTACCCCGCCTGACGGATGTCCTCCCGTCGGTCCCCGTAGGGTTTGTGCCATGCGCCGCCTCGTCGTCGCGATCGTCTCCGGCGTCGTCGCAGGGACGTCGGCCTTCTCCGGCACCGCCGCCGCCGCGCCGGTGCCGGCGACCACCACCGTGTTCGACGGCACGTGGCAGGAGGTGCGCAGCGCGAAGGCGCACGGGAAGTCGCTGGTGCAGTCGGCGGTGCCTGGCTCCGTCGTCGTCTACACCGTGAAGTCGCGGTCGTTCTCGGTCTGGTACCTCGCGGGGCCGGACCACGGCATCGCCTCGATCTACGTCAACGGCCAGCCGGTGCGGATCGTCGACCAGTGGGCGAAGTCGCCGGTCCGGCGGTCGGTCGCGCTCACGGGGCGCCAGCCGGTGAACACGGTGATGGTGGCCGCGACGGGCGAGAAGCGCCCCCGTTCGCGCGGCGCCGCGGTGAACGTCGACGCGGTGTCGCCCCTGCCGAGGAAGTGCGCGAAGGGTTGCCAGCGGTCGCCCGTCCCGGTTCTTGCGCTCGCGTCGCTCGCCGACGTCGCGCCGGAGACCGCGTGGTTCCCCGACGCGGTGCCCGCACCCGAGTCGCCTCACGTCAACCTCGCCGTCGGCAGCTACGTCCGCGGGAGCGATGCGCTGCCGCTGGCGGACCGCGCCGCGTCGATCTCGGCGTCGGCCTGCAACCAGGCCCGGCTCGCGCCCCGCGGCACGGTCGTGCTGTCCTTCGGCAAGCAGGTGGAGGGAGGGGCAAGCGGGTTCGGCACGACCATCGTCGAGGCCGACATCGTCGCGATCGTCGCGACGGTCGCGGCCGGACTCGCCGAGTGCGGCAGCGGCCCGTGGGAGGTGTCGGTGGGCACCAGCAACTCGGGTGGCGCGACGCCGTTCAACGGCGCCGAGGGCGGGGCACGGTGGGCGGCGATCGTCGAGCAGGCGCGTGCCGCCTCGGATCCGAGGGTCGCGATCTCCGGTGCCGTGGATCTGGAGCCGTCGTGGGGCCCGGTCGCGCAGGCACGGGCGTGGGTCGCCGGCTACGTGGCGGCGACGAACCGGCGGCTGTGGAACTTCGGTTCGGCCGACGGCTGCCCGCAGTCGGTGGGCGGGGTGCGGTGCAACAACGGATGGACCATCGACGACGTTGCGTGGGTGTCGACGGAGGCCGGCCCGAACGTGTGGGTTGCTCCGCAGATCTTCACCCAGAGCGGCTCGCTCGCGCGGCAGTGGGCCGTCATTGCGGCCCGGGCGCTGCAGCGCGGCGTGCAGTTGCGCATCGGGGGAGTCGGGGTGCAGTCGAGCGCGTGCCTCCAGCGCGGCCCGTGCCGGACGACCGGCAACCTCGGGTGGCAGGCGTGGCAGCAGATGCGCGGTGCCCTCGATGCGATTCCGTCGACCGCAGGGCTGCCGATCGGAGCCCCCCGCGACATCAGGTGGGGGTTCTGACGCGGGGGGGATGCGTAGCGGCCCCCCGCGACATCAGGTGGGGGTTCTGACGCGGGGGGGATGCGTAGCGGCCCCCCGCGACATCTAGATGGGGGTTCTGAACCGCCCCTAGGCGAGCGAGGCGTCGAGCTTGTCGAGCGACGAGGCCAGTGCAGCCGGCAGCCGGTCGCCGAAGCGCGCATAGTGGTCGCGGATCTGCGGCACGGCCTGGCGCCACCCGTCGATGTCGAGTTGCAGCAGCTCGTCGAGGTCGCGCCCATCGATGTCGAGGCCGTCGACGTCGAGCGCCCCCGGCGCCGGCAACTTGCCAATCGGGGTCTCGACGACCGCGGCGGCGCCGTCGAGGCGCTCGAACACCCACTTGAGCACGCGGCTGTTCTCGCCGAACCCCGGCCAGAGGAACCGGCCCGACTCGTCGCGGCGGAACCAGTTGACGAAGAAGATCCGCGGCAGCGCGGATGCGTCAGCCCTGCCGCCCAGCGTCAGCCAGTGCTCGAAGTAGTCGGCCATGTTGTAGCCGCAGAAGGGCAGCATCGCCATGGGGTCGAAGCGCAGCTTGCCCTGCTCGCCCTCGGCGGCCGCGGTCGTCTCCGACGCCATGATCGAGCCGAGGAACACCCCGTGCTCCCAGTCGTACGCCTCGGTGACGAGCGGCACGGTCGTGCGTCGCCGGCCGCCGAAGAGGATCGCCGAGATCGGGACGCCGCGCGGGTCCTGCCACTCGGGGGCGATCGACGGGCACTGCGCAGCGGGCGCGGTGAAGCGCGCATTCGCGTGTGCGGCGACTCCCTCCGACTCCGGCGTCCACGGTTGGTTGCGCCAGTCGGTGGCGCGGGCGGGCTTGTCCTGCGTCATGCCCTCCCACCAGACGTCGCCGTCGGAGGTCAGCGCGGTGTTGGTGAAGATGCAGTTTGCGTGGAGCGTCTGCATCGCGTTGGCGTTGGTCTCGTAGCTCGTGTTCGGTGCCACGCCGAAGAACCCGGCCTCAGGGTTGATCGCCCAGAGCCGCCCGTCCGGTCCGAATTTCATCCAGCAGATGTCGTCGCCGACGGTCTCGGCCTTCCAGCCGGGCACGGTCGGCTCGATCATCGCGAGGTTCGTCTTGCCGCATGCCGACGGGAACGCGGCCGCGACGTACTTCGTGCGTCCCTCCGGGTTGGTCAGCTTGAGGATCAGCATGTGCTCGGCGAGCCAGCCGTCGTCGCGCGCCATCACGCTGGCGATGCGCAGCGCGAAGCACTTCTTGCCCAGCAGCGCGTTTCCGCCGTAGCCGGAGCCGTAGCTCCAGATCTCGCGGGTCTCGGGGAAGTGGACGATGTACTTCTTCTCTGGGTTGCAGGGCCACGCCACGTCGGCCTGCCCCGGCGCCAGCGGCGCACCGACGGAGTGCACGCACGGCACCCACCGTCCGTCGCCGAGCACGTCGAGCGCGCCCTGACCCATGCGGGTCATGATCCGCATGCTCACGGCGACGTAGGCGCTGTCCGTGAGCTGGACGCCGATGTGGGCGATCGGCGAGCCGAGCGGACCCATCGAGAACGGCACGACGTACATCGTCCGGCCGCGCATCGCGCCCTCGTAGAGCCCGCGCAGTTCGCCGCGCATCTCGTCGGGCGCCCTCCAGTTGTTGTTCGGGCCCGCGTCGTCCTCCGACTGTGAGCAGATGAACGTCCGGTCCTCGACGCGCGCCACGTCGGCGGGGTCGCTGTGCGCCCAGAAGCTGTTCGGTCGCTTGGTGTCGTCGAGCCTCGTGAAGGTGCCCGAGGCGACGAGGGCGTCGCAGAGCCGGTCGTACTCTGCGTCGGAGCCGTCGCACCAGTGAATCGACTCCGGCTGCAGCACCGCGGCCCAGTCGGCCACCCACGCGAGCAACGCGTGGTTCGTGGAGTGTCCGGCCACGGTCAGTACCCCGGGGTTCCCATGTCGCGCTCGGAACCGAGCCGCACCTTCGTCGCCCGCCCGTCGCCATCGAGCTCGAACACGATGCGCTGGCCCTGGCGCAGCATGCGGAGGATGGATCCGTCGAGTGCACCGGGTGCGAGGTCGTAGTCGCGGAGGTCCGTGTCGCAGAGCACGATGCCGTCCCCCGAGGCCGGGTCGTAGGACCTGATGACTCCCTGCATGGTTCGCCTCCCACGGGGTCGCTGGTGGTTGGCGAACCTACCAGCCGGTCGCTGTCGCCGATCCAGTCGACGCCGCCCATCGCCGCCCGCGATGGACGGAATCACGGGGCAGGATCGGACGCGCACCCGTGGCATCGGTACGATCGGGAGATGCCGGATGGGGATGTGTTCGGGGCGGCGGCGCTGCGCCGGACCCTGGTGACCTTCCGCGACGCGATGAAGTCGCACCAGGAGGGCATCAACCGGCTCAACGTCTATCCCGTGCCCGACGGCGACACCGGCACGAACATGGCCCGGACGCTGGATGCGGTGGTCGCCGAGCTCGACGGCGCAGCCGACGAGATCGGGCCGACCTGCGACGCGATCAGCCACGGCTCGCTGATGGGCGCGCGGGGCAACAGCGGGGTGATCCTGAGCCAGATCCTCCGCGGCCTGTCCGCCTCGCTGAAGGCCGTTCCGTCGGCGAGCGGGAGGCAGGTTGCCGCGGCGCTGTCATCGGCCAGCACCGCGGCCTACTCGGCGGTGCTCAAGCCGATCGAGGGCACGATCCTCACCGTGGTGCGCGAGTCGGCCGAGGCGGCCGTCGCGGCGGCCGACGCGGGCGAGAACGTCGTCGCGGTGCTCCGGCGCGCGCGGGACGCCGGACGGGACGCGCTGCAGCGCACCCCCGACCTGCTGCCCGTGCTGAAGGAGGCGGGCGTCGTCGATGCGGGCGGTGCTGGCTTCCTCCTGTTCTACGACTCGGCGCTGCACGTGCTCGAGGGCGAGCCACTGCCCGAGCCGTCCGTCGCGGCCGGTCCGTCGGCCGAGGTGCTGGAGGATCTCATGCACCGGGGCGGTGCCGACGGCGAAGTCGACGTGAGCGAGCTCCGGTACGAGGTCATGTTCCTCCTCCATCTCGACGACGCGCGCAAGCAGGACTTCATGTCGGCGTGGGGGCGCATCGGCGACTCGATCGTCGTCGTCGGCGGAGACGGGCTCTACAACTGCCACGTGCACACCAACGACATCGGCGCGGCGATCGAGGCCCCGCTCGAGATCGGCGGGAAGCCGTTCAAGATCCGCGTGACCGATCTCTTCGAGGAGGTCGCCGAGGAGCACGCCGAGCGCGAGGCGGCGATGGCGGTGTCGATGGGCTCGTCGTCCTCGCGTCCGAGCGCGGTGGCGTCCCTGCCCGCGGTCGGGTGCGCGGTGATCGCCGTGTGCGCCGGTGACGGGCTCGCGGGGTTGTTCGCGCAGATGGGCGTCCAGGGCGTCGTGACCGGCGGGCAGACGATGAACCCCTCGACGGCCGAACTGCTCGGAGCCGTCGAGCACGTGAACTCGTCCGACGTGGTCATCCTGCCGAACAACAAGAACATCATTCCCGTGGCCAACCAGGTGGACGCCCTTACGGACAAGCGGGTCCGCGTGGTGCCGACGTGCTCGATGCCCGAGGCGCTCGCCGCGCTCGTCGTGTACGACCCCGAGGCGGGTGCCGATGCGAACGCGGAGGCCATGTCGGCGGCGGCCGAGGCTGTGGCGACGGGCGAGGTGACCCGCGCGGTGCGCGACACGGCGGTTGCGGCTGGCACGGTCACCACGGGGGACTTCATCGGCCTTGTGCGCGGCGACGGAATCGTCGCCATCGACGGCTCGCTCGTCGGCTGCGCGACGAGCCTCGTCGACCACCTCGTCTCGCCGGGGCGCGAGCTCGTGACCGTGATCGTCGGCGAGGGCGCCGCCAGTGCGGACGTCGAGGCGGTGGTGGCGCACGTCCGCGCCGCGGGCCTCGAGGTCGAGGTCCACGATGGCGGACAGCCGCTCTACCCCTTCCTCTTCGGCGCCGAGTAGCGGCTCGTCGCCGGCGGAACCGGCGCCGCTCTCCTTTCGCGACCTTGCGGCGATCGACGTCGGCGTCCTGAAGGGCGTCGGCGAGCGCACCAGATCGGTGCTCGTGAAGGCCGGCGTGTCGAGCGTGCTCGACGTCCTGACGACGTATCCGCGCCGCCTGGTCGACCGCAGCAAGGAGGCCCGCATCTGCGACCTCGTCCCCGACGAACAGGCACTCGTGCTCGTCCGGGTCGAGTCGGTGGCGTCGCGGAGGATCCGCGGCGGGCGCAGCATGGTGACCGTGCGCGTCGCGGACGAGACGGGTTCGCTCGACGTGTCGTTCTTCAACCAGCCGTTTCGTGCCAGGCAGTTCTCGGCGGGCCAGCAGGTTGCGCTCTTCGGCAAGGTCGGGCGCTTCCGTTCGTCGCTGCAGATGTCGAATCCGGTCGTCGACATGATCGGCGACCGCACCGGCAGGATCGTGCCGATCTATCCGTCCGGCGAGTCGACACCGGTGACGTCGTGGCGGTTCGCGGCGATGGTGGAGAACGCACTCGAACGGTGCAGGGCGCGGGGCATCGCCGATCCCGTCCCCACGGAGGTCCTCGGGCGGCTCGGACTGCCCGCGCGTCACGCAGCCATGCGCGCCATCCACCTGCCCGAGTCGGCGGAGGAACACGCGGCGGCGCGCCGCCGGCTCGCCTTCGACGAACTCCTGCGGGTGCAGCTGGTGCTCGTGGCGCGCAAGCGCGCCTACGAGCGGGGCGCGCGCGGACTGCGCCACGTCGTGGACGGTGCACTGGTGCCTGCGTTCGTGTCGGCGCTGCCGTTTCCGCTCACGTCGGCGCAGCGCCGCACGATCGACGAGATCTTCGCCGACCTCGCTGCGCCGGCGCCGATGCACCGGTTGCTGCAGGGGGACGTCGGCAGCGGCAAGACGGTCGTCGCGGTGGCGGCGATGCTCACGGCGGTGCAGGGAGGCCACCAAGGGGCGCTGATGGCGCCGACCGAGGTGCTCGCCGAGCAGCACTTCGCCGGTGTGTCGCGGCTGCTCGGCGGATTCGTGGTGCCCGACGGCGGCAACCTGTTCGGCGACCGCCAGCTGCGCGTCGAGCTGCTCACCTCCCGGGCCTCGGCCGCGCAGCGCCGCGAGATCCTGGCGGCGCTCGCCGACGGCGGCATCGACGTCGTCATCGGGACGCACGCACTGATCCAGGAGGGCGTCGCCTTCCGGAGCCTCGGTGTGGTGGTGATCGACGAGCAGCACCGCTTCGGCGTCGAGCAGCGCGCCGCGCTGCGCGACAAGTCGGGTGGCGGAGCCACGCCCGACGTCCTGATCATGACGGCGACGCCGATCCCGCGCACGGCGGCGATGACGGTCTACGGCGACCTCGACGTGAGCGTGCTCGACGAGCTCCCACCCGGCCGCACGCCGATCGCGACGTTCCGTGCCCCAGGTCCGCACCTCGCCGGAAAGCAGTGGGACGCCGTGCGCCGCGCCGTCGAGGCCGGCCACCAGGCGTACGTGGTGTGCCCGCGCATCGACGACGACCCGGACGGCGACACGGCGTCCGTGCAGCGGCTCGAGCTCGAGTTGTCGCAGGGTCCGCTGCAGGGGCTCCGGCTCGCGTCGCTGCACGGCCGGCTCCCTGCGGTGGAGCGCGAGGAGATCATGGACGCGTTCCGGCGGGGCCTCACCGACGTGCTGGTGGCCACGACGGTGATCGAAGTCGGCGTGGACGTGCCCAACGCGACGGTGATGGTGGTGGTCGATGCGGACCGGTTCGGCATCGCCCAGCTGCACCAGCTGCGGGGCCGCGTCGGCCGCGGCTCGGCTGCGTCGCAGTGCTGGCTCCACACGGCCGAGCGCGGACCGAGCCCGCGTGTCGAGGCGCTCGTGGCGTCGACCGACGGCTTCGCGCTCGCCGAGGTCGACCTCGAGCTGAGGGGGGAGGGCACGCTGATGGGCGCCGCGCAGAAGGGCGAGAGCGACCTGAAGCTCGCGTCGCTGCGACGGGACCGGGACCTCATCGAGGAGGCTCGGCGCGCCGCCTTCGCGATCGTCGACGACGATCCCGCGCTCGCGTCGCACCCGGACCTGCGCGACGAGATCTCACTGGTGCTCACCGCCGAGGAGGCCGCCTACCTCTTCAAGAGCTGACGGCCCGCAGCGTCAGTGTGGGGTGTCGTAGCGGGCGAAGAAGTGACCGAGGAACGACCGGTACTCGGCGTCGGTGATCCGGTCGTCGCCGAGCATGTCGTTGCTGACGAACATCGTGTTGAACATCAGCAGCATGAGTGCATAGATGCGGGGGTCGAGGGGGTTCTGCTCGCCGGTGTGCTGGCGGATG
>JBIIHV010000069.1:0-7998 GCA_044235415.1 Ilumatobacteraceae bacterium
GGCATCGGCATTCGTCGATGCCGGCACGCTCGCGTACCCGATGCCGCGCGAGCGGTCGATCGACGTCGACACGCCCGCCGACCTCGCAGTCGCACGGGCCCTCGCCGCGGGCCGTCCGGTAGCCTCTGACGACGCGTGAGTCGCTGGAGGGCCCCGTGAGCGACGTGTATTGGTGCACCAACTGCCTGAACATGTCGACGCGCCCGCGCATCACCTTCGACGCGCGCGGCTGGTGCAACGCCTGCCAGTGGGTCGAGGAGAAGCAGACCCTCGATTGGGGCGCCCGGCAGCGGGAGCTCGAGGCGCTCCTGGCGCGCCACAAGCGGACCGACGGGCGCTTCGACTGCGCGACGACCGTGAGCGGCGGCAAGGACGGCTCGTACGTGTCGTACAACGTCCAGCACGTCCACGGCATGAATCCGCTCGCGATCACCGTCACCCCCGCCCTCGCCCTCGAACTGGGCAACCGCAACCTCCGCAATTTCATCGAGTCGGGCTACAACCACTTGCAGGTCAACGCCGACCCCACGGTGATGAGGATCCTCAACCGTGAGGGCTTCCTGCTCACCGGTTTCCCGTACTTCGGGTGGCTGATGGCGATGCAGGCCGCGCCGATCCGCACGGCCATCAACCTCGGCATCGGGCTCATCTTCTACGGCGAGGACGGCGAGGTCGAGTACGGCGGCTCGACGGCGCTCAAGAACCGGGCGATCTACGACATCGACTTCATGCGCCGCATCTACCTCGAGGGCGGCCAGGACAAGGTGCTGAAGGCCTCCGGCATCCCGCTGGAGAAGCTCTACTTCTTCATGTTCCCCACCGAGGAGGAGCTCGCGGGGCGCCGGCTCGAGATTGCGCACTGGTCGTACTTCGAGTCGTGGGACCCGTACCGCAACTACCTCGTCGCCAAGACGCACTGCGGGCTGGAGGAGGCCGAGGCCTCGAACTCCGGCACGTTCACGAACTTCGCCCAGAACGACCAGGCGCTCTACGCCCTGCACACCTACGTCATGTACCTGAAGTTCGGCTTCGGACGCGCGACGCAGGACGTCGGCATCGAGATCCGCAGGGGCGCGATGTCGCGCGAGCAGGGCGTCAACCTCGTGCGGCTCTACGACGGGCACTACCCCGAGGAGTACCTCGAGATGTACCTCGACTACTACGGCATGGACCGCGCCGGGTTCGACGCGGCGCTGGACCGGTGGGCCAACACCGACCTGTTCGAGAAGCGCAACGGGCGCTGGGTGCCGATGTTCGAGGTTAGGTAACGGCCCCGTGACCGTCCCCGTCGTCATCGTCGACTACGGGATGGGCAACCTCTTCTCCGTGGCGAGTGCGCTGCGCTACCTCGGCGCCGACCCGTCGGTCAGCAGCGACCCCGAGATGGTCGCACGCTCGCCGCACACGATCCTTCCCGGGGTCGGCTCGTTCCGACTGGCGATGGAACGCCTCCGCGCCGGCGCGCTCGACGACGCGATGCGGTCCGCCATCGCCACCGGCGGCAGGTTGCTCGGCATCTGCCTCGGCATGCAGCTGCTCGGCTCGTCGTCGACGGAGGACGGCACGTCCGACGGGCTCGGCTTCGTGCCCAACGTCGTGTCGCGGTTCGACGACTCCGGCGGACTCAAGGTGCCGCACGTCGGGTTCAACGGGGTCGCAGTGACCGAACGCGCCGGGCTCTTCGCGGGTCTGCCCGACCGGCCGCACTTCTACTTCGTCCACTCCTACCGCATGGAGGAGGGCTCGCTCTCGTGCCCGCGAGCGACGTGCGACTACGGCGGCCGCTTTCTCGCGGCGTTCGACGCCGGCCAGGTCGGCGGCACCCAGTTCCACCCGGAGAAGAGCCAGTCGGACGGCTTGACCGTGCTCAGGAACTTCCTCCGCGCATGACCGCACCCAGGAAGCGGCTGATGTTCGCGCTGCTGTACGACGGCGGCAGCTTCATGCTCAGCCGCAACTTCCGGCTGCAGCGCGTCGGCGACATCGAGTGGCTCGAGCGCAACTACAACTTCCGCGAGACCGCGCTGTCCATCGACGAGCTCGTCATCCTCAACGTCGAGCGGGAACGCACGTCCGTGGACGGCTTCCTCTCGCACGTCAAGCGGCTGAACGACGACTGCTTCGTGCCGATCACCGCGGGTGGCGGCGTGCGCAGCGTGGACGACGCACGGGTGCTCCTGCGGTCGGGTGCAGACAAGGTGGCGATCAACACCGTGCTGTGGAGCGACCCGGATCTCGTCGCGGAGCTCGCACGCGAGTTCGGCCGCCAGTGCCTGGTGGCGTCGGTGGACGTGCGGTCCACCGACGCGGGTCACCGCGCCGTCGTGGCGAACGGGTCCGAGGAGCTCCCGATGCCCGCAGCCGAATGGCTGTCGCGCGTCGCCGAGATGCCGATCGGCGAGATCTTCCTCACCTCCGTCGACCGCGACGGTACGGGACAGGGCTTCGACGAGGCGGTCCTCGGCCTCGTGCCGCACGACCTGCCGGTACCGCTGATCGTGGCGGGGGGCGCCGGCAAGGCCGAGCACTTCGTCGCACCGCTGGTGCGCGGCGAGGTGGGCGCCGCGTGCACCGCGCACCTCTTCAACTTCGTCGGCCAGAGCCTCGCGACGTCGCGCGCCCACCTGCGCGCCACGGGCGTCGACCTCGTGGAGTGGAACCCGGACCTGCTGCGCGGCCTCGCCGGTAGCGTCTGAGCCCCCGCATGCAGGTCCGCAAGTTCCGTCCCTTCACGTGCGACGTGATCGTCGTCGACGGCATGTGGGGCGTCGGCAAGACCGCGGTGACCTCCGTCATCGGCTCGATGCCGCGGGTCGAGAAGATGCGCATCGAACCGGTGCACGAGTACGCGTGCATCCTCCACCACCTGGGGCGGATGTCGGCGGACGCCGCAGGTTTCCTCATCGCGACGTACGCCGACCACGACCAGTACCACAACCTCATCGGCCGCGAGGTCAACTTCCGCCCGGGCGACGCGTCCGGCACGGGGAACACCCCCGGCAGCACCCTGCGCTATCTGCGGCGCATGTTCGGCGACGACGGCGACCAGGTCGTCGCAGCAATCAATTCGCGCAACGTCGCGCACCACGCGGTGACGCACCAGGTGCTGCCCGTGGCCGGACCGATCTTCGATGCCTTCGGCGACCGGCTGCGGATGCTGCACGTCGTTCGCCATCCGGTGCACCTGGTGCGCTACTGGCGCGACTACCTCGCCGACCTCGACCGCGAGCGCGAATTCACGGTGTCGATCGACCACCAGGGCACGAAGGTGCCGTGGTGGGCGGCCGGATGGGCCGACCGCTGGGCCGGGATGTCGACCATCGACCGCACGGTGGCGTCGCTCGTCGAGGTGTACCGCTCGATCTTCGCGGCCATCGACGACCGCGCCGACGACCCGAGGCTGCTCGTCCTGTCCTTCGAGGACGTAGTCATGCGACCCGGACCGTCGTTCGCCGCGATCTCGTCGTTCCTCGGGCGCCCGCTCGGCCGGCGGACCGATGGCGTCCTCGTGCGCGAGCGGATCCCGCGCCCCACCATCACGCACGGCCGCGCATTCTCGGCGCACAACTGGGCCTCGTCGGGCGAGGCGACGGAGGCCGAGATCTACGCAACGGAGCTGGCGCTGGTGACCGGGGCGGCGAGCCCTGCCCTGGTCGGCGACTTCATGGCGCTGGTCGACGAGTACGACCGGCGACATCCGTGCGAGCTCGCGGGACTGCGGCCGTGACGCCACCTGCAGCGCGGCTGGCCGCGCTCGGGCGCGCGCTCCTTCCCCCGCGCCGCCGGCCCGTCGCGATCGTCGATGCCGAAGCTGCAGGCGACCTGCTGCCGTACGTGCGCGAAGGCGCGGCGACGATCGTCGACCTGCGCCGCGCGCACTTGAACGCGTGGGTGCTCGCCCGGACGCTGCTGCGCGGCCGACGATCGATGCTCGACTACGCCGCGGCCTACCTCCGCGCCGTGAAGCCCTCGGTCGTGCTGACGATGATCGACACCACGCCGCTCTTCTACCGGCTCAAGGCGCGGTGGCCATCCGCCACCTACATCTCGGTGCAGAACGGCTGGCGCGGGCACGAATTCGTGCGCGATCTGCACGCCGACGGCGACGAGCCGTTGGTCGCGGACCACGTGCTCTGCTTCGGCGAGGCGGCGGCGGGCCTGTTCCGCGCGCACATCGACGCCGAGCCCGTGCTCATCGGCAGCCTCCGCAACAACGCCGCGCCGCAGGGCGGGCCGCAGACCGGACCCGACACCGTCGCGCTCATCTCGACCCTTCGCGACAAGGTCGATCTCGACTCCTGGATGGTCGGCTACGGGGGCGAGCCGCTCGTGCGCTATCGCGAGGTCTTCGAACGCCGCCTGACCTTCGCGTCGTGGGTGGCCGAATTCAGCAGGTCGGCGGGTCTCCACCTCCGCGTCGTCGGCAAGGACCTGGACTCGCCACGCGAGCGGGGGTTCTACCGGGACCTGCTCGGCCCGGAGGGCGACGGCTGGAGCTTCGCCGCACGGCGCGGCCCGCACAGCAGCTACGAGGAGATCTCCCGTGCGCGCATCGTGGTGTCGACCAGCAGCACGCTCGGCTACGAGGCGCTCGCCCGCGGCATCCGCACCGCGTTCTTCATGCTCGACGCCGAGCTGCCCGGTCGGTTCGGCGACCGGTTCGGGTGGCCCCTGCCGCTCGGCGACGACGGCCCGCTGTGGGCGAACCGGCTCGACCGTGACGCAGTTGCGGGGGTGCTCGGCCGCCTGCACCGCATGGACGACGACGAGTGGTCGCGCGCACTGCGCGACTGGGTGCCACGGCTGATCGACCACGATCCCGGCAACACGAGGCTCTGCGCGCTGCTCGGGTCGCTCGGCGTGGGGAGGCCGTGATGGGTCTGCCGCGCCTGCTGTTCCTCGTCGAGAGCCCGTTCAGCGAGAGGGATGCCGCCCGATTCGGCATCGACGTGCTCTCGGAGTCGTTCGACGTCACGGTGGTCGACGCGACGGCCGCGGTGTCGCCGTCGTTCTGGCGGACCTACCACGGGTTGCAGTCGGACGATCCCCGTGTCTCCTCGGTCACGAACGAGGCCGAGTTGGAATGGATGTTCGCGTCGCGCGCACCGTCGGCCGTCATCAGCAACCTCGGCATGAACAGCTTTCGGCGGAAGGTCTACGCACTCGCCAGGGAGGGCGGTGCCGTCACGCTGCGGTTCCAGCTTGGCTCGATCCCCGGCGACGTGGTCATCACCGAGTCGCTGCGGAAGCGGTTGGCGGTGCGGGTGCGGCAGCTGCGCTCGCCGGCGCACCTGGTTCCCGCGGTCGGCCGCTCCGTCGCGCGCCGGGTGCTCCCCCTGCCCGCGCCCGACCTCTTCGTCGCAGGCGGCGCCGCAGTGTCGGACGAGTGGGCAGCCAGGGGCACCCGGACCATCCACGCGCACAGCATGGACGTCGACGCCTACCGCGCCGCCGCTGCGGACCCGCGGTCGGAGGGATCTCCCATCGCGCTCTACCTCGACCAGCACCTCGGCCTGCACTCCGACTACGAGCACAACGGTGTGAGCAGGCCCGTCGATCCGGACCACTTCTACCCCGCGCTTCGCACGTTCTTCGGCCACGTGACCGAGGCCACCGGACTGCCCGTCGTCGTCGCGCTGCACCCGCGCGCGCCGCGCGAATCGGCACGCGAGCGCTTCGGCGACGCCGCCATCGCCGAGCTGCCGACTTCCGTGCTGGCGCGGCGCACGGCACTGTTCCTCGGGCACGGCTCGACGGCACTCTCGTATGCGGTCCTCGCGCACCGGCCGGGGCTGCTGATCGGAGGCGACGAACTCATGTCGTCGTGGTTCGGCCACCACGTCAGGTCGTTCGCCGAAGCGCTCGGCGCGCCGATCGTGCCCGTCGACGCGGGGGCGGACGCAGTCGCCGCCGCAATCCAGCCGGTC
Source organism: Ilumatobacteraceae bacterium (assembly GCA_044235415.1). Taxonomy (GTDB): domain Bacteria; phylum Actinomycetota; class Acidimicrobiia; order Acidimicrobiales; family Ilumatobacteraceae; genus UBA3006. Next base: position 5,928 of record JBIIHV010000069.1, read on the forward strand.
GACGAGGAGCGGTACCGTCGGTACGCCCACGACCACCTCACCACCGTGCCGGACGACCCCCGTCCGACCTGGCGGATCGTGGCCGACGAACTCCGGGCCCAACTGGAGCAGCGCAGATGACCGCCATCCTCTTCTCGACATCCACCTTCAACCTCGACCTCGTACCCGACCGCACGGCGCTCGAGCGCGCCGGCGTCGAGCTGCGCACCAACCCGTTCCGACGCAAGCTCACCGAGGACGAGGCGATCGACCTGCTCTCCGACGGCGTGGTCGGCGTGGTCGCCGGACTGGAGCCGCTCACGGCGCGCGTGCTCGCGTCGGCTCCCTCGCTGCGCGCGATCGCGCGCGTCGGCATCGGCCTCGACTCCGTCGACCTCGCGGCTGCGGAGCGGCTCGGCATCGAGGTGATGAACACGCCCGATCCGCCCGCGCGCGCCGTCGCCGAGCTGACGCTCGGACACATCCTGTCGCTGCTGCGCCGCATCTCGCTCGTCGACCGCCAGCTGCACGGGGGCACGTGGTCCCCCGAGATGGGGTCGCTGCTGTCGGGTCGCACCGTCGGCTTCATCGGATTCGGCAGGATCGGACGCCGCCTCGCGCGACTGCTCGAACCGTTCGAGGTCGAGATCCTCGTCCACGACCCGGCAGCGGGAGACGTGCCCTTCGAGCGCACGGGCATCGACGACCTGCTCTCGCGCAGCACCGTCGTCACGCTGCACGTGCCGTACGGACCCGACACGCACCACATCATCGACGGCCCACGGCTCGCGTTGATGCGGCCCGACGCGATCCTCGTCAACGTCGCGCGCGGGGGACTCGTCGACGAGGCCGCCCTCGCCGACGCCATCGGCCGCGAGGGCATCGCCGGTGCGGCACTCGACTGCTTCGCCGACGAGCCGTACCGCGGTCCGCTCGCCGGGATGGAGCGCGTGCAGATGACCGCGCACATGGGCACCTACGCCCGCGAGACCCGCGACCAGATGGAGCGCGAGGCCGCGACGAAGATCGTCGGGTGCCTGCGCCGCCTCGGCGCGATCTGACACGGACCGTCGGGGCGCAGGGGCTCCGGTAGCCTCGACGTGGCCGCGCAACGGCCACTGGGAGCGCGATGAACCGTCTGCAGGCAATCCGCGAGGTCCGGAACCGGCTGGCCGGGGGCGGCGCCACCGTCGGATCCTGGATGCAGCTGGCAGACACGAACGTCGCAGAGCTGCTCGCGAGCGGCGGCTACGACTGGATCGCCCTCGATTGCGAGCACGCGCACTTCTCGCTGTCGTCCTACCCCGACCTCTTCCGCGCGATCGAGGCGGGTGGCGCGCTGCCGATGGCGCGGGTCGCCACGCCCGCGGTCATCAATTGCCGCCAGGCGCTGGACGCCGGCGCGGCGGGCGTCGTCATTCCGATGGTCACCTCGGCCGAGCAGATCCGCGCGCTCGTCAGCGGGTGCCACTGGCCCCCGAAGGGCACCCGAGGCGTCGGCCTCACGCGTGCGAACCGGTTCGGCATGGACTTCGACGCGTACGTCGCCGAGGCGCAGGAGGCGCTGGTGGTGGCGCAGATCGAGCACGTCGACGCCATCGCGGAACTGCCCGCCATTGCGCGCGTCGAGGGGCTCGACGCCGTGATGATCGGCCCGTACGACCTGTCGGCCTCGCTGGGCTGCACCGGCGACCTCACGAATCCGAAGGTGCTCGATGCCATCGAACGGATCCGGTCGGCGTGCCGCGAGCACGGGATGCCCGTCGGCACGCACGTCGTGACGCCCGATCCGGACGCGCTCCGTACGCGCATCGCCGAGGGCTACCAGTTCGTCGCGTACGGCGTGGACACCACCTTCCTCCGCTCGGTCAGCGGCCGGCCGACGGCGTGAGCGCGGCGAGATGACCGTGGGCACCCGCCATCCGTTGCGCGTCGGCATCGCGGGCTACGGCATCGTCGGCAAGCGGCGCCGCGAGTGCTGCGACCGCCACCCCGACCTGCAGGTCGTCGCGGTCTGCGACCGGTACTTCGACGGGCCGGGCACGATGCCCGATGGCGTGCGCCACTGGCGCACCTACGAGGAGCTGCTCGC
>JBIIHV010000071.1:0-7954 GCA_044235415.1 Ilumatobacteraceae bacterium
CCGCGGAACCGGAGTCCTGACGTGTCGTGGTGGCTCGTCGCGTGGTTGTCGCTCGGCGCCTATGCGTTCAAGGTGCTCGGCTTCGTGGTCGTCGGCGGTCGGCGGCTCCCGGAGCCGGTGACGCGGTGCCTGCTGCTCATCCCCGCCGCGCTGCTCGCGGCGCTGGTGGTGAAGGACGCGGCGACCACCGGCCAGCAGCTCGTGTTCGACGAGCGGATGCTCGGGCTCGGCGTCGCGGCGGTTGCCGCGTGGCGGCGCCTGCCGCTGATCGCGGTGGTGGTCCTCGCCGCGGGCGCGACGGCTGCGCTACGCGCCGCGACCGGCTGACGCGACGATCTCCCGCAGGCGCGAGAGGTTGCGGCGCCAGATCGCGGCCATCACGACACGGCCGCCGACGAGTCCGGCGAGCGGACCGCCCATCCACCACGGGAAGCGGAGGTCCTCCGACCAGGTGAAGCGGGTGCGGGTTCCGCCGTCGATCGGCTCGAGCGTGAAGCGGCCCGATCCCGTGACGATGCCCACGTGCGCCACACCCATGGCGCGGCCCGGCTCCCACTCGGTGATCGTCATCGCGTCGGTGAGGCGCAGCGGGCCGACGGCGGTCCGGCACAGGAAGCGCGTGCCCGTGCCGCGCGTCTGGTCGCCGACGAACGTGATCGACTCGGCATCGGCCATCCAGTCGACGTGCCGCTCGACCGGTTCGACCACGTCCCACACCGCTGCCGGGCTCGCGTCGAGTTCCGTCGAGACCGTGATGCGCGCCATGGCCGAAGGGTACCGGTCGACGGTGGGTCAGGCCCCGTCGAGCACCCAGGTGCTCACGTGCCGTCCGCTCGACGCGTCGAAGGGTGCGCGCGACCACGACGACCACCGCGCGGCGAGCCGCATGCCGTGCTCCGCGGCCCACGCGTCCAGTTCCTGCGGCACCGACCAGCGCAGCCGCCACCGCATCGGCGACCCGCCGCCGACGGTGAACGTCCCGGACACCTCGCGCCGCGATGGATCGATGGCCGCGGTGCTGTCGACCACCTCGCCGAGCCGGACCTCGGATGCGGTCGATGTCGCCGGCTCGTCGCCGGGCGGGGTGCTGCACTCGACGAGGAACGCGCCGCCGGGTGCGAGCCGGGCGGCCACGGCGGCGAAGACGAGGCGTTGCTCGCCGTCGCCGAGCAGGTTGAACAGCGTGTTCTCGCTGCACAGCACGGCGTCGAACGGCCCGTCGGGCATGTCGCGGACCATGTGGCCGAGCGCGACCCACGTGTTCGACGGCGCGCGGGCGAGCAGGTGCTCCGTCATGGCCGGCGAGTTGTCCACGGCCACGACGCGGCGGCAGCGCTCCGCGAGCAGCAACGCGATCCTTCCGGTGCCGGCGCCGAGCTCGAGCACCGAACCGCCGCGTGCGGCCGCTGCGACCGCGGCCGCGCACGCCTCGGTCGCTGCGTCGCGCGGGTACCACCGGTCGTAGACGGCGGCGAACTCGTCGCCGTAGCGGTTGTGCGACCAGGTGCCGTCGCCATCCGTCCCGCCGTCGTGCCGCACCGCGCCATCCTGCCCGCACGGGTAGCGTGACCGCGAGATGCCGACGTACCTCGACCATGCGGCGACGACGCCGATGCGTCCGGGCGCGATCGCGGCGATGCTGCCGTACCTCGACGGCTGCTACGCGAACGCCTCGGGGTCGCACCGGTTCGCGCGCACCGCTCGCAAGGCGGTCGACGAGGCCCGCGACGCCGTCGCAACTGCACTCGGGTGCCTGCCGGGCGAGGTGGTCTTCACGGGCTCGGGCACGGAGGCCGACAACGCCGCGATCCTCGGCGCCGTGCGCCGGACCGGCCGGACGGCTGTGTGCCCCGCCGCGGAGCACCACGCGGTGCTGCACTGCGTCGAGCACGTCGGCGGCGCCGTGGTCGGTGTCGATGCGGCGGGCGCGGTCGACGTCGGGGCACTGGAGGAGGCGGTCACGAGGCTGCAGCCGTCGGTGGTGTCGGTGATGGCGGTGAACAACGAGGTGGGCACGGTGTCGCCGCTGGCCGATGTCGCGGCGGCGGTGCGCCGCGCCGCGCCGGATGCATTGCTGCACACCGACGCGGTGCAGGCGGCCTGCTGGATCGACCTGCCGCCGATGACGGCGCTGGTCGACGCGGTGTCGCTCTCGGCCCACAAGTTCGGCGGGCCGAAGGGAGCTGGCGTGCTCGTGCTGCGCGACGGCCGCCAGATCGAGCCGCTCGTGCTCGGCGGCGGCCAGGAGCGCGACCGTCGCAGCGGCACGCTCAACGTCGCGGGCATCGTCGCCACTGCGGTGGCGCTGACCGAGACCGTGGCGGAGCGCGAGGCGGAGTGCCGGCGCGTCTCCGCGCTCGCGAACCGGCTGGCTGGGGGGTTGACGGCCGTCGACGGCGTGCGCGAGACGGTGCCCGTCGGGCGCCGCGTACCGGGCGTCGTGCACGTGTGCGTGGAGGGCGTCGAGAGCGAGGCGCTGCTGTTCATGCTCGACGCGGCCGACGTCTGTGCGTCCGCGGCGTCGGCCTGCTCGAGCGGCGCGATGGCACCGTCGCACGTGCTCGCTGCGATGGGCGTCGCGCCGGACATCGCGCGCGGCGCGCTGCGGCTGAGCCTCGGCCATGCGACCACGGACGACGACGTCGACCGTGCGCTCGACGCCGTGACCGGTGCCGTGGTGCGGCTGCGCCGCGGGGCCGCCGCACCCTGATCCGCCCGTGCACCGTGCGCCCGTAGCCTGACGCGCATGAAGGTCCTCGTCGCCATGTCGGGCGGCGTCGACTCGTCCGTCGCAGCCGCCCTGCTCGTGGCCGACGGGCACGATGTCACCGGTGTCACGATGCGCCTCTGGGGCGGCGAGTCCGACACCGGGTGCTGCTCGGTCTCCGACGTCGACGACGCCCGGCGCGCGGCGCAGCAGATCGGCGTCGACCACCTCGTCTTCAATTTCTCCGACGACTTCGACGACCGGGTCGTGGCGCCGTACGTGCGCGACCACGCGGAGGGGCTGACCCCCAACCCGTGCATCGAGTGCAACCGGCACCTGAAGTTCGCGCGCCTCGTGGAGCGCGCCCGCCTGCTCGGCTTCGACGCGGTCGCGACTGGCCACCACGCGCGCATCGAGACCGCACCCGACGGGTGCCCGCGCGTCGCTCGCGGCGCCGACGCCGCCAAGGACCAGAGCTACGTCGTGCACATGCTGTGCGGCGCCGACCTGTCGTACGTGCGCCTCCCCATCGGAGGCATGACGAAGGACGCCGTCCGCGCGGAGGCCTCCCGCCTCGGTCTCCGCACGGCGGCGAAGCCGGACAGCCAGGACGTGTGCTTCATTGCGCGCGACGGGGGCCGCGCGCGTTTCCTCGCCGAACGGCTGCCGTTCACGCCCGCGCGCGTGGTCGACGAGGGCGGCGCCGAGGTGGGTCGCGTGGAGGCGATGGAGCTCGTCACGGTGGGGCAGCGCCGCGGTATCGGCCTCGCCGGCGGTGCGCCGAAGCGGGTGGTGCTGCGCGTCGACCGTGCGTCGGCGACGGTGGTGGTCGGCGACGAGCGGGCGCTCGACCGTTCGACGACCATGGTGCGCGAACTTGCATGGCCGCACGACGGCGACGCGGCAGTCGTCGGGTCGGGCCGCGAGCTGCTGGTGCAGTCGAGCGCACACGGTGCGGTGCACCCCGCGGTGCTCGAGCACGGTCACGCTGGCACGGTGACGATCCGTTGGAACGAGCCGCAGCGTGCCGTCGCCCCCGGCCAGACGACCGTGTTCTACGATGCGACGAACCGGTTCGTTCTCGGAGGGGGAATCTCGTGCGCAACGTCGTGAAGCTCGTGGTCTGTGGGGTGGCGGTGGCCGCGGCGGTGGCGGCGTCGGCGGGCGGCGCCGTTGCGAGCCAGGGCAGCACCTTCACCGACGACCCCGTGAGCCTCGGCATGACCGGCGTCTCGCCGCACGTCGAGCGCACCGCTGCGGGCGACCGCGTGTGGCGGTCGGATGGCCCGGCTGGAACGAACGTGTCGCTCTGCACCGACGCGGGTGCGTGCACGCCCGAGACCCTCTCGGTCGGCGGCGGCCCGGTGAGCGACTTCGCGGTCGCACAGTCGCCGTCCGGCCTGCGCGCCTACTTCAAGCGTATGGTCCCGGGCGGGACGCAGTCCGTGCAGTCCGCGCCGTGCACCGACGCGAACTGCCTGTCGGTCGGTTCCTCGACCCTCGCGTCGCCGGAGATGCAGGTGCCGTCGGGCACGAAGGCCTGGGGCGTCCCCGATCCCGTCCTCCTCCCGGACGGGCGTGTGCGCATCTACATCGTCGAGTCGCCCGTGCCCGGCGGCTGCACGGAGAAGGTCGCGTCGTACACGTCGGCCGACGGCGTGTCGTTCACCAAGGACGCCGGCTGGCGGCTCGAGGGCGGCTACGTCGACACCGAGATGCTGCGCGCCCGCGACGGTGACTGGCTGATGATCGTCGCCGACGGACCCGGGTGCGGCCCGACCCAGCGTCTCTACCTCACGCAGTCCACGGATGGATTGGCCTGGTCGAAGCCCGTCGCGCTGACCGGCAGCGACCGCAGCAGGCTGGATCCCGCGGGCTACGAGGTGGCTCCGAACGTCTTCCGCATCTACTTCGCCGCGTCGGCCGGCCGCATGGACATGAACTTCACGATCGGCCGGGGCACGCTGCGCGTCGCTGCGGCGGCCCCTGCGGCCGCGCCGAAGGCGGGTGCCGCGTGCACCAAGGCCGGCGCGAAGGCCAAGGTGGGCAAGTCGACCCTCACGTGCAAGCGCGCCAAGGGCAAGCTCACCTGGTCGCGCTGACGTCGGGCCGCTGACCATGGGTCACGCGGTGCACCGCAGCGTCGCCGCGGCCGCCCTGTCGTTGGCGGCGCTCCTGCCCGTGTCGACCGTCGCCGCGCAGCGCACGGGGCCCTCAGGCGCTCCGCCATCCACGGTCTCCGAGACGCGGGTCGTCGGTACGTCGGTGCAGGGCCGCCCGATCGTGGCCCACCGTGTCGGCAGCGGCCGGCTGAGGGTCGTGGTGATCGGCGTCATCCACGGCGACGAGGACGCGGGGCTCGCGATCACCGATCTTTTGCAGCGGACGGTGCCGCCGAGTGGCGTCGAGCTGTGGATCGTGCCGACGATGAACCCCGATGGCACCGCACTCGGCGTCCGCGGCAACGCGAACCGCGTCGACCTCAACCGCAACTTTCCCTACCGGTGGGCTCCGATGGGCGAGCCGGGGTACTGGCAGTACGCCGGCCCGAGCCGCGCCTCCGAGCCCGAGACAGCGGCGATGGTGGCGTTCCTCCGCGACCTCAAGCCGGCGCTCGGCATCTGGTACCACCAGGACCTGTTCATGATCTCGCCGGGCACGGGTCTCGACGGAAGGATCCGGGCGCACTATGCGCGCGCGACCGGTCTTCCACTGCGGCGCATCACCGGGGGCAGGTACACCGGCGTGGCCGCCACGTGGCAGCGCTCGACGATCCCCGGGGCGCTCGCGTTCGTCGTCGAGCTCGGTCCGGCGCTGACACCTGCCGAGGCCGCGGTACACGCCGCCGCGGTGCTGGACACCGCGACCGTCCTGCGCGACGTGCGGCGCTAGCCGAGCAGCGCGCGCATCTCCGCGATCTCGGCTGCCTGCGCGGCCACGATCCGTTCTGCGAGGTCCCGCACCTCGGGGTTCTCCCCGTCGGCGAGCACGTCCTCGGCCATGTCGACCGCACCCTCGTGGTGGGCGATCATCGCCTCCAGCCACGCACGGTCGAATTCCGCACCGCGCAGCTCGGCGAGCGCGTCGAGCTCCTCGACCGTGAGCATCCCGGACATCATCCCCGAGTGGTCCATGCCCTCGTCCATGGCGACGGGCTCGCCCCAGCCCTCCAGCAGCGCGGTCATCTCGGCGATCTCCGGATCCTGGGCGGCTGCGATCGCCTCTGCGAGCGCGGTCACGTCCGGACCGGCACCGGTCGCGGGGTCGAGCGCCATGTCGGCCATCTCGATGGCCTGCTCGTGGTGCGGGATCATCATCTGCGCGAACATCGTGTCCGCGCCGTTGAAGCCGTCGCCGGACGACCCGCCCGACGTGCACGCAGCCGCGAGGACGGTGATCAGGGCGATGGGGAACAGCATCCTCCTGGACATGGAAAACCTCCTCGTCGTGGTGGCGACACCGTACGCCCGCACGGCGGTCCGTGCTATGTCGGGCTCGTCAGCACCAGCGCGGCGCTCGCCCCGAGCACGACCGCCCCTGTCCCGATCTCGGCGAGCACGAGCCGGACGAGCGCACCGCGGTCGGTGGCGACGCCGCGCTGGAGGCGGCGCCGCACGAGCGACGCGAGCACCATCATCCCGGCGACACATACGAGCTTGACGGCGAGGATCGCGCCGTGACGGCCCGATGGAACGCCGCCGTGCAGACGGAGGGCCTGCAGGGCGCCGGTAACGACGAGGATGGCGACCGACCACGACGCGACCGACCCGAACCGCCGCAGTGCCCGTTGCAGGTCGGCGTCGGAGAGGTGCCGCGCGACCGCGCCGAACGTCACGGCCAGCCCGCCCAGCCAGGCGCCCATCGCGGCGGAGTGCGCGACGTCGAGCGGCACGCCGAGCCACGGCGTTCCCTCCGAGCGGGGGTGGCCGACCCACGAGACGGTCGTCGCCATGACGAGCACGGCTGTCGCGGCAGTGCCGTAGCCGGCGGTGCCCGTCGGGCTGAACGTGGTGAAGGCGAGGCAGGCCGCCGCCAGGAGGCCGGCGGCGAGGCGCAGCAGGAGCATCGTGCCGGGGACGGTGGCGAGCGCGTCGGCGAGGGGCAATCCGCCGCCCGCCGTTGCGTCGATGGCGAACGTCGCGAGCTCCAGCAGGGGCGCAACTGCCACCGCCGCGAGGATGACGCGTCCCGTGGTCGAACGGCGGACGAGCCGGATCGCGCCATGGGCCACGGCAAAGTCGGTGGTCAGCACGCCGAAGGCGAAGGCGAGCGCGGCGAGCGTCAGCAGCCTGACGAGCCACCGCACCGATGCGGGCGTGCCGCCGCCGTCGTCGTCGAACGGCTCGTCAGTTGTTGGCGCGTCACCGCTCGGGGCGGTGTCGGGTTCGGCCGGCACCGTGGACCCGCCTGCGTCGGGCGTGCCGGTGGCGCCGTCGGCCGAGGTCACCGGCACGGTCGACTCCGCGGCCGGTGCCGGCGCAGCGACGGTGAACGACACCCGTCCGGAGATGACGTGTCCATCCGTGCCCACCAGCCGCCAGCGCGCCGTGTAGGCGCCCGACAACCCGGGCGGAAGGTCGAAGACGACGTCGCGCGCGGATGCGCCGTGGCGCGGTGATCGCAGCGGCGTCCGCTCGCCGTCGGGCCCCTGCAGCACGCCGCTCGCCGAGTCGATCGGCACCTCCTTGTCGAAGGTGACGGTCCATGCCGGTGGCGAGGCCTCGAGGACGGCACCATCGGCTGGATCGCTCGACTCGAGGGTGTTGTGCGCGGCGGCGGTGCCACCGCCGGCGAGCCAGACAAGTGCCGCGACGGCGGAGGCGACCGTGGTCCGCCACGCTGCGCGCTGCGCGGCGCGGTGTCGGCAAGCAGCGCACGTGGCGGCCGCCGGATGCGTCAGGACAGGAGGCTCCGCACCGTGCGGGCGATGCCGTCGCCGTCGAGGCCCAGCCGCGCGAGGATCGCGTCGGGCTTGGCGTGCGGGATGAACGAGGTGGGGATGCCGAGCACGTCGACCGGCACGGTTGCGCCGCGCGGACCGTTGCGGAGCGCCGAGGCGATCGATTGGCCGATGCCGCCGTCGCGGATGCCGTCCTCCACCGTGACGACGGCGGCGTGCCGCGACGCGTCGGCCAGCATCCCCTCGTCGAGCGGCGCGCAGCAGCGCACGTCCCACACGGTCGCCTCGACGCCGTCGCCCGCGAGGGCGTCGGCCGCTGCGAGCGCCGGACCGACCATCTTCCCGAC
>JBIIHV010000072.1:0-7913 GCA_044235415.1 Ilumatobacteraceae bacterium
GCGCAGACCGACGACTACACGGGCGAGACCATGGCCAACTCGACGGTGCCGCTCGAGTACCGCACCGAGATCTGCGAGCCGGTGGTGCTCGGTCGGCACGTCATCCTCGGCACGGGAACCGTGGTGTTGCCGGGCGTCGAGCTGCGCGACGGCACGTCGAGCGGCGCACGGACGCTCTTCCTCGAGTCGACGCACCCGTGGACGATCTACGTCGGCCAGCCGGCGCGACCCTTGCGTGAGCGCTCCCGGGGGCTCCTCGACCTCGAGACCCGCTTCCTCCGCTCCGAAGGCTGAACGCCCGTCGCGCGGGCGACTCCCACGGCCCGAGTCGCGCTGCTTCGGCCGCCGACTCGAACACCTCCGTGGAGACGATGGGACTCGAACCCACGACCCCCTGCTTGCAAAGCAGGTGCTCTAGCCAACTGAGCTACGTCCCCGGAACGTCCGACAGTCTACGGAATTGACCACCGGTAGCCTTCGGCGCATGGCGGCCGAATTGATCTACGCCTTCCGCGTGATGCGGTTGCCGCTGCTCGACGCCGGCGGCGCGCCGATCGGCCGTCTTGAGGACGTGGTGGTGGTGTCCGGCCACGGCGCACAGGCCCCAACCGTGCTCGGATTCGTCGCCGGCAGCCAGCGACGCCGGATCTTCGTCAGTGCCACGCGCATCGCCACGCTGGACGGCGCGGGTGCCCGACTCAAGTCGTGGGACGTCGACCTCAACCCTTTCCGGCTGCGGGCCGGCGAGCGCCTGCTGGGTCGCGACATCCTGAACCAGAAGCTCGGCGACGAGACCGTCAGCGACGTCGGTCTGGGATTCCACGGCGGCACCCGCCCCGGCTGGCACGTGGCAAAGGTGCGGCTGGTGAAGCGGGGCCTGCTCAACCCGCGCCCGTCCTACCGCCTGGTCGACTGGGAACAGGTCGGATCGCTCTTCGCCCCCGACACGCCGATGGCTGCCGAGGCCGCGCGCCTGCGGACCATGCATCCGAGCGACATCGCCCACGTCGTGCGGTCGCTGCCGCTCGAGCAGCGCCGCCTGCTCGCCGAGGCCCTCGACGACGAACGGCTCGCAGACGTGCTGGAGGAGATGCCCGAGGACGAGCAGCTGCGCCTGATCGAGGGCCTCGACCTCGAGCGGCTCTCGAACGTGCTCGATGAGATGGAGTACGACGACCTCGCCGACCTCCTCGCGCAGATGCCGGGCGAGAAGCGCATGCAGGTGCTCGACGCGATGGACGACGAGGACGCCGAGACGTTGCGACGCCTGCTCGAGCATCCCGAGGGCACGGCGGGCTCGCTGATGACGCCGGACATCGTGGTCATGTCGCCCGATGCAACGGTGGCGGAGGCGCTCGCGCGGATCCGCGAGCCCGACTGGCTGGTGTCGATCGCCGCGCAGGTGTTCGTCGCGCACGCACCACACGTGGCGCCCACCGGTCGCTACCTCGGTGTCGTGCACTTCCAGCGGCTGCTGCGGGAGCCGCCGCACATGACGCTCGGCCGCTGCCTCGAGGACGAGCCGGTCATTGCACCGACGGCGACCGACCGCGAGGTGGCGGTGCTGCTCGCGTCGCACAACCTGCTCGCCGTCGGCGTCACCGACGCGTCGTCGCGCCTGCTCGGGGCGATCACCGTGGACGACGTACTCGACGGCACCCTGCCGTCCAACTGGCGTCGACAGGCGTCGCGTGGAGTGGCGCCGTGAGCCGCCGCGATCCGCTCGCCACGCCGCGCAGCCGCAAGCTCGCTCCGTTCTACGACCAGGACGCCTTCGGTCGGTTCGCAGAGACGATTGCCCGAACGCTCGGTACCGCCCGCTTCCTCGTGATCCAGTCGGTGCTCGTCGCCATATGGGTGGCGGTGAACGTTGCGTTCGTTGCGCTGCAGTGGGACCCGTACCCGTTCATCCTGCTCAACCTGATGTTCTCGGTGCAGGCGGCCTACGCGGCGCCGCTGATCCTGCTCGCGCAGAACCGGCAGGAGGAGCGCGACAGGCGGCAGGCCGAGAACGACCGGGCGGTGGCGGCCGCCACGCAAGCGAACGCCGAATACCTCGCACGCGAGCTCGCCAGCGTGCGCCTCGCGCTGTCGAGCATCGTCACCATCGACGAACTGCGCGACCAGCTCGACGAGATGGTCACCCGGCTGGAGAAGCAGGCGCGCGACTGACCCCGTCACGCGCCACCGCGACCGCGGTCGCGAGCGCGGCCGAGAACCGGTCCGGCACGCGCCACGCCCCGAGGTGGCCGGCATCGACGTCGATGACCGTCGCTCCGAGCGCACCGGCGAGCGCGCGCTGCTTGCGCGGCGGCACCATCCGGTCGCGTCGGGTCACCACCACGGCGCACGGTCCCGCAACCTCGTCGACCCACGGCCGTGCGTCGTGCCGTGCCAGCGCGCGGCCGACGACCGGCATCTGCGACATGTCGGTGGTGCACAGCTCGTCCCCCAGCCACCTCGTACACGGGCGCCACTGTGGATCGCCGTCGAGCCACCGCCTGACTGCGCGTCGGATCGACCGCGGCGACGCCAGCGACTGCATGATCGGCGACGCGACGCGTCCGAGCCGCCAGAGCGCGCGCTCGCGGCGCGTCCCGCTCCACTCGAGTGCCGTCGCCACGAGCACCAGGCTCGACACCGCGCCCGGGTGCCGTCGGCGCAGCAGCATCGCAATCGGCCCGCCCATCGAGTAGCCCACCGCGACCACTGGTCCCGTCTCCAGCGCGCGCAGCACCGCCGCGACGTCGTCGGCGCACCGCGCAAGGTCGAAGGTGCCGGGCGCCCGAAGACCGCGACCGTGCTCCTGGTGGTCGACGACGACCAGTGACGCCAGCGCGGCGAGCGCCGGATAGGAGGTGAAGAAGTGCGCGTCACCGGTGCCCGCCCACCCGTGCAACAGCACGAGCACCGGCGCCGTTGCGTCGGGATGACGATGGTGCCGGACCACCACCGCCCCGCGGCCGGGGATGTCGACCGGCACGGCCGGCGGCAGCCACGGCACCGTGGCTTCCGCGTTCCGCGCGGTCACATCGAGCCCACGAAGCGGTGGATCCGCAGTCCGGCGTGCACCGCCCCCGCGAGGATCGCCTCGTTGGGGACGACCGGCTCGCCGAGCACCTGACCACCCGGCACGAACGACTCGGGTGCCGCAGCCAACTGCCGTGCCGTGCTCGCAGCCACGACAGCGGCGATCTGCGCGAGCCGCTCGGCCACGCCCGCAACCACGACCTCGCGCGCGGTACCCCGGTGTCCCCGCACCTCGATGCGAACCGCACCCATGCCGCCCTCCGCGTTCGGCGGAGCGAGCATCGGCAACCGTGCCGTGAGCCGGTCGCGCCGCGTCGCCGACGTGCGCGCACTGATGCGCTGCAACTGCGGATATGCGCGACGAAGCACGATCGGGTCGGCCATCGCCGACCGGTAGCAGTCGTAGGGTCCGACCGGCTCGGGGAACCAGCACAGCTCGCGTCCGCTGCCCCCCGGCCTGCGGAGCCACTCGCCGTCGTGCCAGCCCAGTGCCTCACCGCTGAGCGCCCGGTGGTGCTGACGGGCGCAGTCGGGACCGCCGGTGCCGTGGACCGCGACGTGGACCTCGTCGATCGAGTCGAACGAACCTGCGACCTGTCGGACCAGCAGCGACGTCAGACCCGGGCTGGCTGCAGCGCCGACGACCATCGTGCGCCTCCGCGCTGCGGTCTCCCGCGAGCGGTTGAGCATTGCGACGACGTCGGTGAGATCGTCGCTCATGGACACCACGTGCGAACCCCCCTCGACGAGCGCCTTGGTGAGGTTCGCGTGCGGCGGGGCGCACGCCACTACCACGACCTCGCAACCGAACAGGTCGTTGCGCCGCACGCTGGTGATCGGATGGCTCGTCGACCTGTGGACGGCGGCGAGCTGGGCGGCGCGCTCGGGGTTGCGGTCGTGGATGGCGAGGGGCGCACTGCCCGCGAGTTGCTCCACCAAACGGGCACCGGTGATGCCGGCCCCGATGATGCCGATCATTCGTCGCGCGAGGCCAACGGCTGCCAACCACCGTCCATGGAACGGCTGGTGGCCCGACCCTTCACGCGCAACACGAGCGCGGCAAAGCCGGCGATTGCCAGCACCGTGACGACGCGTCGAAGAAATGCCATGACTGCCCGTAATGTAGCGATGGATTTCCCTCATCACTCGGTCGTGCACCCACCGGTACGCACGGCGCGCGGCATCGGGATGGAAGTCGGATCGGAGGCGGCGGTGTCGGATGTCCTCGCGGCGATCGATCTGCAGAAGCACGCGTGCCGACGACTCGGTTCGGTGCAGTACGCCGATCTGCTCGGTGCAATCGCGCAGGACGTGGCCAACGACGGAGCGTTCGCCGAACTGCTGCAGGGACGGACGGAGCGTCCCGTGCACGACGCACTCCCGCTGCGGCTGCTCGCATCGCTGCACGGCCTCGCGCTGTCGGACGGTGCGCCCGAGCTCGCCGCACGGTTTCCGTCGTGCGGAGGCGATGGCGCGGCAATCCCCCTCGACGCGGTGCTGGAGGTGGTCGCGCGCCACCGCGCGGCTGTCGAGGCCGGCCTCGCGCGGCACGTCCAGACCAACGAACCGGGCCGGAGCGTCGCGCTGCAGGCGCTGGCGAACTGGCTGCCGTCGGTCGGCTTCGGCGAGTTCGACCTCCTCGAAGTGGGGTCGAGCGCCGGATTGAACCTGTCGTTCGACGAGTACGCCGCCGACACGGGCCGCGGAGTAATGGGCCGACGCGGCTCGGCACTCACGTTCCCGTCGACGTGGTTCGACCGTGCGCCCGAGGTCGTCGACGAACCGGCTCGGTGCATCGGCCGCCGGGGATGCGACGTTGCGCCGCTCGACCCGGTCGGCGATGCAGTGGGATTGCAGTCGTTCGTGTGGCCCGACCAGGGCGAGCGGCTCGACCGCCTGCGCGCCGCGATCGAAATCGCGCGGCCGCACGGTGCACGAGTCGACCGCGCATCCGCGGACGGATGGATCGAACGACATCTCGGGGAGCGGGCGCCGGGGTCGCGTCCCGTGGTCGTCTTCCACTCGATCGTCTGGCAGTACCTCGGCAGCAGCGTGCAGGACGGGCTGCGCGCGGCCATCGTGCACGCAGGCGAATCTGCAGCGTGCGGCCATGTCGTGTGGGCGCGGATGGAGCCGGCTGGCGAACGTGCCGACCTGCGGGCGGACGTCTGGATCGGCGGCGCCCATGCCGCATTCGTGCTCGCCGACATCGGGTACCACGGCGCCGACTTCACGTGGCGCCAGCCGTGATCCCCAGTTGCGCAGCACGGCGCGGTCGGCGACAATCATCGTCGTGACGACAGACGGTCGCGGGCGCGCATCGATCGCGATGTACGGCTTCGCGCCCGTTCGACCGCACCTCGAGCACCTGTGGCACCTCGTCGCCGGCGCAGTACCGACGTTGCCGCAGTCGTTGGAATGGGACGTCGACCTGCACGCGCAGTGGCGCGACCCGACGCTCGCCCTCAGCCAGACGTGCGGATGGCCGGTCGTGACGGAGCTCTCCGACCTCGTCGCGTCAGGTTCCGTGCGGGTGCTCGGTACGTTCGTGCCGGCGATCGCCGACGTCGAGGGCCACACCTACCGCTCGGTGCTCGTGACGCGGTCACCCGAGCCCGGGCCGCTGGCTGGCGTTCGCGCAGCCGTGAACTCCACGGCCAGCCTCTCGGGGTGGGTCAGCCTCGTGCACGCGGTGCACGGGGCGGGTGCGACGTGGCAGGGAGACGTGCTCGTCACCGGATCGCACGCCGACAGCATGGTCGCGGTGCGCGATGGCCGCGCAGACGTGGCGTCCATCGATGCGCTGACCTTTGCCCTGCAGTGCCGCTGGTTCCCCGACGTGGTGGCCGGACTGCACGTCGTCGGCCATGGACCGCGCGTGCCGTGCCTGCCGATCATCGCCGGGCCGGCGACTGCCGCGGTGTCCACCGAGTCGCTTCGCGCCGCACTGCGCGCGGCGGTGCTCGACGCGTCATCGGCCGCCGCTCGTGACGCGCTCCTGATCCGCGACTTCGTACCGCTCGACGCCTCGGACTACGCGGGACTCACTGCACTCGGTCCGGCAACCGAGTGAGACCGCCGGTCGTGACCCGACCGGCGCAGCCCCCCGCAACTAGGAACCATTCTTGATTGGTGTAGCACCCCAGGGCGCCGCCATCGTCCTCAAGGAGCGCTTGGACCGCGCGGTGTACGTCATGGAGCACGAGCAGACGGATCTGCGCATCGCCCGCGAGGATGGCGTCACCTGGGCGGGCGCATACGAGGACGGCCGTGACGCGGGTCTGCGCATCTCCACCGGACGGCGCGACGTCGCCGGGGGGATGCGTGCACTTCCACGCGGCGACTGACGCGACCTGACGGCCCCGGGGAAGGCCTGCGCGGAACCGGCTAGCGGCGCGGCCCGCGGATCAGTGCGCCCGGCAGTTCGCCGGTAAACGCGTCGTCGGCGACGATCTGGGTCCCTGACACGAACGTGGCCGCGTAGCCGTGCGCGGTCTGCACCAGCCGCCGCCCCGATGCGGGCAGGTCGTACGCCATGCGCGGCATGTCGAAGCCGAGCGAGTCGAAGTCGATCACGTTGATGTCGGCCTTCATGCCCGGCGCGATCAAACCTCGGTCATTCAGTCCGTGGAGCTCGGCCGTGTTGCGCGTCTGACGGTAGACGACGTGCTCCAGTGACAGTCGCGGCCCGCGCACGCGATCCCGTGCCCAGTGGGTCAGCATGAACGTCGGCATTCCGCCGTCGCAGATCGCCCCGCAGTGCGCCCCGGCATCGCTCAGCCCGTTGCGCGTCTGGGGGTGCTGCATCAGCTCATAGGTCATGGACAGGTCGCCGTACATGTAGTTGAAGAAGGGCGAGTAGATCATTCCCCTGCCACCGTCGCGCAGCAGGTGGTCGACGATGATCTGCATCGCCGGGACGTTGCGCGACCTCGACAGCGCGAGGACGCTCTGCGACGGGTCCGGCTCGTAGTCGATGTTGGCGTCGGTGACGAGGTACATGCGCTTGAGCGCCTTGGTCACGAGGCCCTCGTAGAACCCGTCCGTCGGCACCTCGTCGACGAGGCGCGCTCGGCGCACCGGGTCGTGCAGCGCCGCGATCCGCTCGGCGAACGGCAGGTGCATCACCTCGTGGTACGCGGGGTGCGCGAGCAGCGGGTGCACGCTGCCCTCGAGGCACATGATGATCCCGATCGACCGGCCCGCCACCTGCGCCACGATGCGCTCGCCGCTCCGGTGGGCGGCATCGAGCAGTGCGAACGTCCTGCGCCACACCTCGCTGCCGTCGTCGAGCTGGTTGACGTTCACGCTCACCGTCGCCCCCGAACGACGGGCGAGCTCCTGCATCCACGGCCATTCCTCGACGGGCACGCGTGCGTGCTCTGGGCTGAACTGGAAGATGCCGTGGCCGACCCTGCGCATCGCGTCTGCAATGCCGTAGAGCTCGTCGGGTTCCGCGTTCGTGCCGGGTACGAGCTCACCACTCTTGCTGCGGTGGAGCGACGTCCGCGAGGTCGAGAACCCGAGCGCGCCCGCCCGCAGGGCCTCCTCGGTCAGTCGGCTCATGGCGGCGATGTCGTCGGCGGTCGCGGCCTCGTTCGCCGCACCACGGTCACCCATCACGAAGGCGCGCAGTGCGCCATGGGCGATCTGCGCGCCGAAGTCGATGACGTGCGACCGCCGGTCGAGCGCATCGAGGTACTCGGGGAACGACTCCCACTCCCACGTGATGCCCTCCACCATGGCCGCGCCCGGGATGTCCTCCACGCCCTCCATCAGCTCGATCAACCACTCGTGGCGGTCGGGCAGCGCGGGAGCGAACCCCACGCCGCAATTCCCCATCACCACCGTGGTGACGCCGTGCCAACTCGACGGGGTGAGCC
>JBIIHV010000073.1:0-7907 GCA_044235415.1 Ilumatobacteraceae bacterium
AAGCACCGTCTGTCGCACCGCGGCCGCGCATTCCGCGCGCTCGCGCTTCTGCTGTCACCACCCGCGTAGGTCGATCTCCCAGCGGTCGACGACCTCGTCCCCGCGCAGCACCCACGCGCACGCGTGCATCGCGACCGTGGGGTCGAGGTGCGCGGGCACCACGCGCACGCGCGACCCGACCGGCGGCAGCGCGCCGCCCCCGTCGACGGAGAACACGACGTGCTCGTCGGCGCAGTACCAGACCGTGCAGCCGTCGATGCGCGGGTTGCCGTGGTCCATGCCGAGCGACTTGAGCCCCGCGTCCACGACGGCCCAGCCGCGGCCGTGCGAGATCACCGTGCCCACCACCCATGCGGCCTGCGCGAACGGCAGTCCGAGCGTCGCGTAGTGGCTGTCCATCAGCGAGTAGCTGCCGGCCTGCACCTCGGTGGTCGCCGCACCGGCGTGCAGGTCGAACGTGCCGGTGCCGCCCGCCGACACGGTGTCGCCGCCGACGTCGGCCGCCGCACGTGCCAGCACGTCCATCGCGGCGTCCACCTTCTCCGCGCGCTCTGCGCGGTCGGCGACCATCATCAGGTGCCCCTCGTACCCCATCACGCCCCGCACCGACATGCCCGCGCGGCGCGCGAGGTCGGCGATCGCGCCGGCGCCGTCGGCGGGCACGCCGCACCGCGGCATGCCGACGTCGACGTCGACGATCACCTCGCGCAGTCCCGCCCGCGCGGCGGCGGCGACGGTCTCGGCCGAGTCGACCGCCACGGTGACGCGCGCCCGGTCCTGCACCGCAGCCATCGCCGCAAGCCGGACGGGGTCGAGCGACTCGTTCGCCAGCAGAAGGTCGTCGCCGAGCCCCGCGGCGGCGAGCCCCGTCACCTCGCGGGGCGTGGCGCAGGTGAAGCCGACGTGGCCGAGCGCGTGCTGCAGCCGGGCAAGGGACGTGCACTTCGTGGCCTTGACGTGCGGCCGCAGCCGCCGCCCGGGCAGCACTGCGGCCATGGCGGCGAGGTTCGCGGCCAGGGCTCCCTCGTCGATCACGAGGGCCGGCGTCGGCAGGTCGTGGATGGTGGCTGGCGTTGCGGTCACGGTGCCGACGGAGAGACTCGAACTCACACTGGCGGCGTCCTAAGCGCCGTGCCTCTGCCAATTGGGCTACGTCGGCTTGGCGCCTCAGGGTACCTGCGGTCCGCGCCAGCCCTTGACAAACGGTAAAGATGAAGGCCATGACCACCGCCACGTCCACCGCCCCGGGCGCCGACGCCCTCATCTCGCAGCTCGGCCTCGCCGACCGGGTCGTCGACGCCGACTCGCTCGCGCGCAGCGTCGCCCGGTGCGCCGAGCGCAACGTGGTACTGCCGACGTTCGCACAGCTCGCCGACCCGTCCACCATCGACCCGGCCCTCGTCGCCGGCGTGGGGGTGGACGACGCCGACCCGCGCAACCTGTTCCGCGTCCACTGGTACAACTCGCTCGGCGGCGGGCGTTCGTCGGTGCCCGACCATCTCGTCCTGCCGAGGGAGCTCACCGGCGTCGACTCGCCGATCATCGTCGCGCTCGGCGACCGCTTCCCGATGATCACCGCGCACAAGGTGCTCGCGGCGTACTCGTGCCTCGCACCGCGCATCGTGACCGGCCAGTTCGACCCCACCCGTCACCGGGCCATCTGGCCGTCCACCGGCAACTATGCGCGCGGCGGCGTGGCGATCAGCACCCTCATGGGCGCGCGCGGCGTGGCGGTGCTGCCCGCGGGCATGTCGCGCGAGCGCTTCGAGTGGCTCGAGCGCTGGACGAGCGACCCGGGCGACGTGGTCCGCACGCCGGGCACCGAGAGCAACGTGAAGGAGATCTACGACGCGTGCAACGAGATGCAGCGCGACCCGTCGAACTTCATCTTCAACCAGTTCTGCGAGTTCGGCAACTACCTGGGCCACTACGAGGTCACCGGCCGCGCGCTGTCGGCGGTGTTCGACCACGTCGCCGCGTCGCGCCCGGGCCTGCGGCTCGCGGCGTTCACCAGCGCGACCGGCTCGGCCGGCACCATCGGCGCCGGCGACCGCCTGAAGGAGCGCTACGGCGCGCGCATCGTCGCGGTCGAGGCACTCGAGTGCCCGACGATGCTCGAGAACGGCTACGGCGAACACAACATCCAGGGCATCGGCGACAAGCACATCCCGCTCATCCACAACGTGATGAACACCGACCTCGTCGCCGCGGTGTCCGACCGCGCCACCGACGAGCTCGACGTGCTGTTCAACACCGATGCCGGCCGCGACTACCTCGTGCGCCGTCGCGGACTCGACGCCGGGCTCGTGTCGTCGCTGCAGCACTTCGGCTTCTCGGCGATCTGCAACGTGCTCGCCGCGATCAAGACCGCCAAGCTGCTCAACCTCGGTCCCGACGACGCGCTGATCACGATCGCCACCGACGGCGCAGATCTCTACCCGAGCGAGCGCGTCAAGACGATGTCCCGCCGCTTCCACGACTCCTTCGGCGAGGTCGAGGCGGCGGAGGTGTTCTCGCAGCACCTCGCGTGCGTCGACACCGACTCGATGATCGACTGCACGCACCGCGACCGCACGCGCATCTTCAACCTCGGCTACTACACGTGGGTCGAGCAGCAGGGCACGCCGCTCGAGGTGTTCGATGCGCGCCGCTCGCAGTCGTTCTGGACCGGCCTGCGCCGCTACCTCCCTGTGTGGGACGGGTTGATCAACGAGTTCAACCAGCGGGTGGCCGCCGCGCGCGCGTGAACTGGGTCTGCGCCGCCTGCGGCACGGAGGTCCCGGTCACGGCTCCGCTGTCGTGGCGGTGCCCGTCCGCGGGCGACGACCGCCGGCACGTGCTGCACCTGCGCGCCGAGCCGGTGCCGCTGCGCGGGGGCGACGACCCGAACCCGTTCGTCGCCTTCCGCCGGTACCTCGCGTGGGACTGCTTCGCGGAGGGGCTCGGCCTCGACGAGGGGGCCCGCACCGCGCTGGTGCGTTCGCTCGACGACGAGGTCGCGCGCACGGCCGGAACTGGTTTCCGCACCACCCCGTACGCGCGCCACGACGGGTTGTCCGCGGTGCTGGGCTTCTCGGGTTCCGGTGGTGTCTGGGTGAAGGACGAGACGCACAACGTCGCCGGCTCCCACAAGGCGCGCCACCTGTTCACCGAGCTTCTGCACCTGGTCGCGCTCGAGCGCGCGGGCCGTGCGCCGTGGCGGGAGCGACCGGAGTTGGCGATCGCATCGTGCGGCAACGCCGCGTTCGCCGCGAGCACGCTCGCCCGCGCGGTGGGGTGGCCGATCTCGGTGTTCGTGCCCGCCGCCGTCGATGCGGCGCTCGTGGAGATGATCGAGTCGGTCGGCGGCCGCGTGGTGCGCTGTCCGCGCCTGGACGGCGACGGACCGGGCGACCCCACGGTGCTCCGGTTCCGCGAGGCGGTTGCCGCCGGCGCGGTGCCGTTCGGGGTGCAGGGCACGGAGAACGCCTGGTGCCTCGACGGCGGCCGCACCATCGGCTGGGAGATCGCGCACGTCGAGGAGCGCCTCGACGCCCCGCCACTCGACCGGGTGTTCGTGCAGGTGGGCGGCGGCGCGTTCGCCACCGACCTCGCGTGGGGGCTGTTCGCCGGCGGTCTGCGCCCGCGCATGCACGCGGTGCAGACGTCGGCGTGCGCGCCGCTCGTGCGCGCGTGGCGCATCGCGAACGAGACGGGGGGCGCGCGCAACGCGGGGGGACGGTGGGAGCGCTGCATGTGGCCGTGGGAGCACGTGGGAGAGTCGATCGCCGACGGCATCCTCGACGACGAGACCTACGACTGGGTCGGCGCGTGCAACGCGATGGCCGACGGTGGTGGCTGGCCCGTCGAGGTGCCCGAACCGCTCGTCGTCGAGGCCTACCGGCTCGCGCACTCGGCCACCGACGTCGACGTGAGCCCGACGGGTGCGGCGGGACTTGCGGGGCTGCTCGCGATGCGCGGCGAGATCGGCGACGACGAACGCGTCGCCGTCGTATTCAGTGGCATCCGGCGACCGTTCACCCCCGAGCCGGTAGCCTCGGGCGCATGACGACCCCTCTCCACCGCGACCTCGCTCCCGTCGCACTCGACGGAGCGCTCGACGGGCAGAACAACATCTTCCTGCGCCTGCTCAAGAGCCGGGTGGTGATGCTGGGCAGCGACGTCAACGACGACATCGCCAACCAGATCTGCGCGCAGCTGCTCTTCCTCGAGGGCGAGGACCCGAAGACCGACGTGTGGCTGTACATCAACAGCCCCGGCGGATCGATCACGGCCGGCATGGCCATCTACGACACGATGCAGTTCATCAGCTGCGACGTGGCCACGGTGTGCCTCGGTCTCGCGGCGTCGATGGGCCAGTTCCTCCTGACGGCCGGCACCGCGGGCAAGCGCTACACGCTGCCGAACGCGCGGATCATGATGCACCAGCCGCTCGCCGGCCTCCGCGGCCAGGCCTCGGACATCGCCATCCAGGCCGAGCAGCTCGCGTTCACCAAGCGCCGCATGGCCGAACTGACAGCCCACCACTCGGGCCAGCCGATCGAGCAGATCCAGCGCGATTCCGAGCGCGACCGGTGGTTCACCCCCGAGCAGGCCAAGGAGTACGGCCTCGTCGACAAGGTGATCGTCCGCCGCGGCGAGATCCGCTAGCCGCCCGCTACGGCGAGTCCCGTCGCGAGGTCGACGCCGCACGACGCCGACACCCAGGCCGCCGCGTCGGTTGCACTGAGCTCGCTCAGGTACGCCAGGTCGACCACGCGCTGCACGCTCGCCGCGTCGGCGGGATCCATCGTGCTCGCGGCGCGGAACACCTCGGCCACCGACCGCAGGTCGTCCTCTACCTCGAGCGGTGCAACCTCGAGCAGCTCGTCGTAGCGGGCGACCATCTCGTCGACCTCCATCGGCGTCGCCGGCACGGCGCCGATTGCTGGCAGCATCGTGGACAACCGCGTGCAGAAGTTCGCCGTCGTCCGCGGCGTGCCCGTGCAGCCCTGGATCGTTGCTGACGCGAGGGCGAGTGCGGCCGCCGTGGTGGCGGCGCGGCGGGTGCGGAACACGGGCGCCAGTCTCACAGGTCGGCGCACACGCGGCGGCGGCGGTCCACACATGGTCGCCATGGCGTTCGTCTCCGTCCGGTCCGCGACCCTGCTCGGCATCCATGGCGAGCCGGTGGACGTCGAGGTGCACGTGGGCGGCGGCCTGCCCGGGTTCAGCATCGTCGGCCAGCCAGACGAGGCGTGCCGCGAGTCGCGCGACCGCGTGCGCGCGGCCCTGCTGTCGAGCGGCCTGCCATGGCCGAACCGACGGGTCACCATCAACCTCGCCGCACCGGTGCCGCACCGCAAGGGTGGCTCGGGTCTCGATGCGGCGATCGCGGTCGGCCTGTTGGTGGTGCAGGAGGTGTTGCCACCAGATGTTGCCGAGTCGCACGCGTTCATCGCCGAGCTCGGCCTCGACGGCGCGCTGCGTGGCGTCGCCGGTGCGGTGCCGTTGGCCGCCGCGGTCGGTGCGCCCCGTGTCGTCGTCAGCCGTACGGATGAGCGGCAGGCCCGTATCGCCGCGCGATGCGACGTGCTCGCCGCGGCCGACCTCGGCGAGATGGTCCGTTGCCTGCGCGGCGACGAACCGTGGCCGTCACCTGCACCTGCGGTGGTCGACACCGTCGCCGTCCATGACGAGCCCGACCTGTCCGACGTGCGCGGCCAACCCGCCGCGCGCACGGCGCTCGAGGTCGCTGCGGCGGGCGGCCACCACCTGCTGCTCGTGGGGCCGCCGGGCGCGGGCAAGTCCATGCTCGCGCGGCGCCTCGCCACGGTGCTGCCGCGGCTCACCGGCGACGAGGCGGTGGTCACCACGGTCGTGCACTCGGCGGCGCGCGAACCGCTGCCGCCGGGCGGCCTCGTGGTGCGCCCGCCGCTGCGCAGCCCGCACCACTCCGCGTCGCTCGCGGCGATGGTGGGCGGCGGCAGCGCGGCCATGCGCCCCGGGGAGGTGTCCCTCGCCACGAACGGCGTGCTGTTCCTCGACGAACTCGGCGAGTTCGCGCCGAGCGTGCTCGACGCGCTGCGCCAGCCGCTCGAGGACGGCGTGGTGCGACTCGCGCGCGCACGCACGTCGGTGGTCATGCCGGCGCGCTTCCTGCTGGTGGCGGCGACCAACCCGTGCCCGTGCGGCGAGGGCAGCCCGGGTGCGTGCCGGTGCGACGACCGCGCGCGCCAGCGCTACCTGCGCCGCTTCTCCGGTCCGCTGCTCGACCGCTTCGACCTCCGCGTCGCGGTGTCGCGCCCGGGCGCAACCGACCTGCTGTCCCGACAGGACGGCGAACCGTCGTCGGTGGTCGCATCGCGCGTCGCCGCCGCGCGCGCCATGGCCGTCGGCCGTGCCGGCGTGCTCAACGGCGCGCTCGCGCCCTCGGTGCTCGACCATGTCGCGCCGCTCGACGCCGCGGCGACGGGCGTCCTGCGGCGCGAGCTCGAGGCGGGTGCGCTCTCCGCGCGCGGCTACCACCGTGTGCGCCGCGTCGCGCGGACGATCGCCGACCTCGACGACGCACCCGGCACGGTGGGCGAGCGGCACGTCGTCGCCGCACTCGCGCTGCGCGCACCGGTGCACCGTGGATGACGCGGCGTTCGCAGCGGCGGTCGCCGAGGTCGCCGGTCCGCGGCAGCGCCTCGCGCTCCTGACGCGGTCGTCGCCGCGCGAGGCATGGGGGTCGCTCGAAGGTTCGGGGCCGCGGTGCGATGCGTCGCTGCCCGAGCGGATGTCCGAGCGGCTCGCCGGTGCGCGGTGCGACGTCGTGTGGACCGGCGGGCCGGGATATCCACACCTGCTCGCCGACGACCCCCACCGTCCCGCGGTGCTGTTCGTGCGCGGCTCGCTCGACGCGCTCGCGTCACGTCGTGCCGGGCTCATCGGCACCCGCGCCGCCACCGCCGCCGGCCGCGCGACCGCGTCGCTGCTCGGTGGCGACCTCGCCCGGTCGGGCGTCACCGTGGTGTCCGGCCTCGCGCGCGGCATCGACGGCGCGGCGCACCGCGGCGCGGTTGTGGCCGCGCGCGCCGGCGCGCCGGGCCGTCCCTTCGCCGTCGTCGCGTGCGGACTCGATGTCGTCTATCCGCGCGAGCACGCACCGCTCTACGACGAGGTCGCGGCGCTCGGTGCGGTCGTCAGCGAGTGGGCGCCGGGCACCCCGCCCGACGCGTTCAGGTTCCCGCTGCGCAACCGCATCCTCGCGGCTGCCTGCGAGGTGCTGGTGGTCGTCGAGTCGCGCGAGGCCGGAGGCAGCATGATCACGGTGGAGGAAGCCGCGATCCGCGGCATCCCCGTGATGGCGGTGCCGGGATCGCCGCGGAACGCGTCGTCGGCGGGCGCCAACCTGCTGCTGCAGCAGGGGTGCGCGCCGGTGGTGGGCGCCGACGACGTGCTGGTGGCGCTCGGTCTCGACCACCGTCGTGCGCACCGCGTTGCGCCGCGCCCTCGTCCGGACGGCGACGACGGCGAGGTGTTTGCGGCGTTCGGCGGAGGAGCGCTCGGCCTCGACGGGGTCATGCTCGCGACGGGCTTCGACCTTCCCCGTGCGGCGCTGGCGCTCGGCAGGCTCGAGGCGCGCGGATGGATCGTGCGCTCGGGCGCGTGGTGGGAGGTGCTCGTCGCCGCGGGATCGTGACGGTACGGTGAAATCGTGGACGCGTGGCAGCTCGACGGCTTCGTCGCGTCGCTCACGGCCGCGTCACCCGCGACGGTGCGGGCCTACCGCTCCGACGTCGCGCGGTTCGCCGAGTGGGTGTCGCGCATGAAGGTCGACGGCCCGTCCGAGGTGTCGCGCGACCACGTGCGCCGCTACGTCGCGTTCATGGCCGGGCGCGGTATGGCCCGCCGCAGCATTGGCCGCGCGATGGCGTCCCTGC